>NZ_JAMOYY010000022.1:0-50100 GCF_023669475.1 Blautia sp. MB18-30
ACTCGGAGTTGCGAAGGCCGTCTCCCCTTCTCGCGCTCTTCCCCTCCTGGCCACGCCGCTGTTCTGCGTTGTGGTGGGCGTGAATGTTCTGACAGGGTGCGGGATTCGGGGGTGTCGAGGAGGGGAGGCTGTGCCGATCTGTTGGGTGGTGGATAATAATAAAAAGGATCTGTAAAAGGCGAGATTTTACAAATAGTTCTGTCTTTTTCAGATCCTTTTTTTGTTAGTAATTGTAGGCTCCCTCATAAGCATTGCATCGTTCCTTCCGATGTCCCTGCTCTACACAGGAGCTGCACCGGTCACAAAATTCCTGTTCATAGCAGGTAGAACAGACACATCCCTTACAGGCATCCCGGTCATAAGCCGGCGTGCAGGTAAAAGGAAGAGTATCCTTCGTAGTTTCCGTACTCATAAAGATCACGCTCCTTTTTTCTATATTATAGACCTATCAAAAAAGCGTTTCAATACAAATAATCAGAAAATACAAAAAGATACCTGATAAAAAGTTACTGTTCACTCCGTTTTCAGTAATACGCTTTGCGATGCACAGAATTTATACTGATTGTATAAATTCGCGCGGTATGTCTCGGGCTTTCTGTGACCTTCGCTCACAAAAAACACCTCGCGGAATATTACCATTGAATAGTAAGGATAAAAATCGGCACAATGCGTCACATCCAACACAGTAGAATCCATCATCCTGCCAATACAGAATCACATCCCAAAACGTCGAACAACGGCGTGGCCAGGAGGGGAAGAGCGCGAGAAGGGGAGACGGCCTTCGCAACTCCGAGTGCTTCCCCTTCTCGCAAACCTGCCCACGCCAAAGTGTCCCCCTGAAAGGAAAAATCTTCATTTACAGCAGTTTGCAACAGCAGAAAAAAGTGCCAGCTAATAAGGATGCCACAACATCCCTATCCTACCGGGAGGAGCTCCACCGTCCGGAAGCTCCGCAAGGAAGAACCAGACCACTTTCTGTTACAGGAAGTCCGATCTCCTGTGACTCCACATTACCCTTCCAGGGTTTTAGCTCCGTGGCAAGCATATAAGTCAGAACAGCCGGTGCAAGACCTGTAGTATAGGAATTTACCAGGAAAAACAGCGGATCATCACTGAGGATCTTCGTACAAAGCTTGATCAGCGGATGGATCGCATCCTCGATCTTCCAGATCTCGCCCTTAGGTCCGCGGCCGTAAGAAGGCGGGTCCATAATGATCGCATCATAATGATTCCCTCTGCGGATCTCACGCTCTACGAACTTCACGCAGTCATCCACAAGCCAGCGGATCGGCGCACCGGAAAGTCCGGAAGCAGCAGCATTCTCTTTTGCCCAGTTCACCATACCTTTGGAAGCGTCCACGTGAGTAACGGAAGCGCCGGCTGCAGCTGCAGCCAGAGTAGCGCCGCCGGTATAGGCAAAAAGATTTAAGACCTTGATCGGGCGTCCTGCATTGCGGATCTTTTCACCGAACCAGTCCCAGTTCACAGCCTGCTCCGGGAAAAGTCCTGTATGCTTGAAGCTGAAAGGCTTCAGATTAAAAGTAAGGTCCTTGTAATGAAGCTCCCACTGATGAGGCAGATCAAAGAACTCCCACTCACCGCCGCCACGGCTGCTTCTGTGATAATGTCCGTTCATATGCTTCCAGCCACGGTTTTTGCGGGGAGTATCCCAGATTACCTGCGGGTCCGGACGAACCAGAAGATAATCCCCCCAGCGCTCCAGCTTTTCTCCTTTTGATGTATCAATAACTTCATATTCTTTCCATCCATCTGCAATCCACATGATGATCAATACCTCTTTCATAATAGTAAATTTATAAGATATATATAGCATTTTTATATAGCATTTCCGGAGATTACTGTACCAGATCCGGCTGATCGGGACATGAATCCATAAAACACCATAATAATGTTTTTTCCAGTATAGAGGAAAAATGGATGCTGTGCAAGAGAAGTGCAGAATTTTCCACGAAAGATTTGACAACAGCGCTTTTACATACTAAAATGTACGCAGAGATTTTCTGCCGGGGCAGAGGCTTCCCGCTTCCGTGAAACTGTGGCTGTTTTTTGCGGAAGAGATTTTGCAGAGAATTCCTGACAGACAGAAATCGTTAACAGAAGAAACACAGCAACCGTAGATATGAAACTGTGCACAAAAAGAGGAGAAGCAAACTTATGAAAAAATATTGTGAGATGAGCAGGGAAGAGCTACTCGATTTAAAGAAAGAACTTGACCGTGAGTTCGACGAGATCAAAGCCGAAGGTCTGGCACTGGATATGTCCCGTGGTAAACCTGCACCGGATCAGCTTGATCTTTCCATGAAAATGATGGAAGTACTTGCAGGGGATGCAGATCTGAAATGTGAGACCGGTGTGGACTGCCGTAACTATGGAGTCATCGACGGAATCCCGGAAGCCAAGAGACTTCTCGGTGAGATGTCAGAGGTAGAGCCAGAGAACATCATCATCTATGGTAACTCCAGTCTGAACGTAATGTTCGATACCATTGCACGTTCCTATTCCCACGGAGTAATGGGAAATACACCATGGTGCAAGCTTGACAAGGTGAAATTCCTCTGTCCTGTACCAGGATACGACCGTCATTTTCGTATCACAGAATTTTTCGGCATTGAGATGATCAACATTCCGATGTCTCCGGAAGGCCCGGATATGGACATGGTTGAGAAATATGTCAATGAAGATCCGGCAGTAAAAGGAATCTGGTGTGTTCCGAAATATTCCAATCCGCAGGGCTACACCTATTCCGAAGAAACAGTTAAGCGTTTTGCGCATCTGAAGCCGGCTGCACCGGACTTCCGTATTTACTGGGATAACGCTTACAGCATCCATCATCTCTATGATGACAATCAGGATTTCCTTCTTGAGATCCTTGATGAGTGTGCGAAAGCAGGAAATCCGGACATTGTTTATAAATTTACTTCTACCTCCAAGGTAAGCTTCCCTGGTTCCGGTATCGCAGCAGTTGCTGCATCCAAGGCGAACCTGGATGACTTCCGCAAATACATGACTGTACAGACCATCGGACACGACAAACTGAACCAGCTTCGTCACGTTCGTTTCTTCAAAGATATCAACGGACTGCATGAGCATATGAAGAAACACGCAGACATCCTTCGTCCGAAATTCGAGCTTGTTCTCGCAACACTGGATAAAGAGCTTAACGGACTTGGAATCGGTGAGTGGACCAAACCTCACGGCGGATATTTCATTTCCTTTGATTCTATGGAAGGCTGTGCGAAAGCCATCGTTGCCAAAGCAAAAGAAGCAGGCGTTGTTATGACTGGAGCAGGCGCAACCTATCCATATGGAAAGGACCCGAAAGACAGCAATATCCGTATTGCACCAAGCTACCCAAGCGTTGAGGAGCTTGGCAAGGCAGCAGAGGTATTTGTTCTCTGTGTGAAGCTTGTAAGTGTGGAAAAACTTCTGGAGAAATAAATCGATCACATCAGACTGCCCGGTATTTCAGCACGCGTAATACCGGGCAGTCATAACTATTGGAGAGAGCTCATGGATGAGGAAAAAGAAAAAATGAAAACGGGCAAAAAGTTGGTCATTGCACTGATCATGATCCTGCTGATCCTTACAGCAGGGGCTTATGGATATGGTGTACACTATTTTACAGATCATTTTTTGCCGGGATCTCAGGTGAATGGTTTTAACTGCTCCTATAAAACTGCAGATGAAACAGAAAAGCTTCTTGCAAAGGAAGTGCAGGCATATGTTCTTACCGTTGATACAAGAAACAACGGAAAAGAGAGCATTACCGCAAAAGAAGCCGGCCTGGTCTACAAGCCGGATGGCGGAGCCAAAAAGCTGATCAAGAAACAGGACCGGTACAAATGGTTCCTTGCTTTTAATCAGAAGAAAAAATATACACTGGCAACGGATACTGCTTATGAAGATCAGAACAAGCTGACAGAGGCTGTGAAGAATCTGAAATGCATGCAGAAGGACAATATGGAAAAGCCTGCAGACGCATGCATTAAGGATAATGGCGAAACCTACGAGATCCAGCCGGAAAAAGAAGGAACGACCCTGGATACAAAAAAGGTTCAGAATGTGATCCGTGCAGCTGTTTCCGCAGGAGACAAAACAGTTAGTCTGGAAAAGAAAAACTGCTACAAAAAACCATCGATATATAAAGACGATGAAGCTCTGAAAAAAGATTGTGACCAGATGAACAAGCTTACCAGCTGCGTGATCACCTATGATTTTTCGGACCGGTCGGAACAGCTTGACCGAAATACCATCAAAGACTGGCTGGTCAGGGACGCAAACGGAGATTATATAGTAAATAAAGATCAGGTTGCAGCTTATGTGAACAGCCTGGGATATAAATATGATACCTTTGGCTGCACGAGGACATTTACCACCTACGATGGCCGCCAGAAAACCATTAAAGGCGGTGATTACGGATGGGCTATCGATCAGACCGCAGAGACTGAATGGCTTTATAATGCCATTCTTGCAGGAACTACAGAAGTGAGACAGCCGGCGTATGCTTACAGCGGACTTTGCAGAGATACCAATGATATCGGAAATACATATGTAGAGATTGACCTGACCAACCAGAGAATGGTATTCTATAAAGACGGACAGCTTCTGGTAGATACACCGGTAGTTACCGGCTGTGTCCGAAAGGGCCATTCCACACCAACCGGATGCTTTGCACTGGATGCCATGCGTTCACCGGCAGTTTTGAAGGGACCTGGATATGCATCACCGGTTACATACTGGATGCCGTTTTCCGGAGGAGTCGGAATCCATGACGCAAGCTGGCGTTCACAGTATGGCGGGCAGATCTATATCACAAATGGTTCTCATGGCTGTGTAAACACCCCGAAGGATAAGGCGGCAATCATTTATAATAATATTAGTGTAGGAGTACCAATCGTAGTTTATGAATAAGAGATTAAAAGAAATATTAAAACAATACGAAGAAAGAAAACACAAGATCATCAAGGGAGATGAAAGTATGAATATCGTTGTATTGGCAGGCGGAACCAGTACAGAAAGAGAGATCTCCATCGTAACAGGAACCGGTGTCTGCAAGGCACTTCGTAAAAAAGGTCATAATGCCATTCTTGTAGATATTTTCTGTGGACTGGAGCCGGTGGACTGGGATGAGCCCTTTGGAGATAAAGATTATGAGGTAGATTCTGCGGCAGAGTATATGAGAAGCTTCGATGATGATATCGAAGAGATCAAACGCACAAGAAGAAGCTTTTTCGGACCGAATGTACTGGAATTGTGTCAGGCAGCAGACATTGTATTTATGGGACTTCACGGTTCCAACGGAGAGGATGGAAAGGTTCAGGCAACCTTCGATCTTCTGGGAATCCGTTACACAGGAACCGGATATTTAAGCAGTGCCCTTGCTATGGATAAGGGCCTCACCAAGAAGATCTTTCTCATGGATCAGGTACCGACACCGAAAGGCGTTTCCATGCTGAAAGAAAACTGTACAAGAAACATCCATGATCTTGGTATGGAATTTCCTGTTGTTGTAAAAACATGCTGCGGTGGTTCCAGCGTAGGTGTTTATATTGTAAACAACCAGAAAGAATATGAGGATGCCATTGATGGTGCTTATTCTTATGAAGATGAGGTAGTTGTTGAAGAGTATATCAATGGCCGTGAGTTTTCCGTTGCAGTTGTAGACGGAAAGGCTTATCCGATCATCGAGATCGCACCGAAGCAGGGCTTTTATGATTACAAGAACAAATATCAGGCAGGCTCCACAGTAGAAACCTGTCCGGCTGAGATCTCACCGGAACTGACTGAGAAGATGCAGCATTATGCGGAAGCTGGCGCAAAGGCTCTCTGCATTGAGGGCTATGCACGTTTTGACTTCATGATGAAAGAAAACGGTGATATGTACTGCCTGGAGGCAAACACACTTCCGGGAATGACACCCACCAGTCTGATCCCTCAGGAAGCAAAGGTCCTGGGAATCGACTATCCGGACCTCTGTGAAGAACTGATCCGCATTTCTTTTAAGAAATACAGCAAATAAAATATCTGACCGTAACTCCTCCTGTTGACAGGAGGAGTTTCTGGCAAAAGAAAGGATTTTATTCATGAAAAATCTTACATTGGAAAATATCACAAAAGTCTGCAATGGTATTTACCACGGCCCGCAGGAAAAACTTCAGGAGGAAGTGACTGCGATCACAACGGACAGCCGTAAGGTGGAAAAAGGAGGTCTTTTTGTACCGGTAGTAGGAGAGCGTGTGGATGCTCACCGTTTTATCCCGCAGGTAATGGAAGCAGGTGCACTCGCGACCTTATCCGAGAGAACTCTTGAAGGGGCGGATCATCCGTATATCCAGGTAGGCTCCTCCCTTCAGGCAGTAAAAGACATTGCGGAGTTTTATCTGGAGCAGCTTGATATTCCGGTTGTGGGAATCACAGGAAGCGTTGGAAAGACCAGCACAAAAGAGGTGATCGCCTCTGTGCTGAAGGAAAAATACCGTACACTGAAAACCCAGGGGAATTTCAACAATGAGCTGGGACTTCCACTGACAGTATTCCGCCTTCGTGATGAAGATGAGATCGCAGTTCTGGAAATGGGAATCAGTGATTTCGGTGAGATGACCCGTCTTGCAAAGATCGCAAAACCGGACACCTGCGTGATCACAAACATCGGAACCTGCCATTTGGAAAACCTTGGGGACAGAGACGGCGTCCTGAAGGCAAAAACAGAGATTTTTCAGTATGTGAAGAGAAATATCGTACTTAACGGTGATGATGATAAGCTCTCCACAGTAAAGGAATACAACAGCATGCAGCCGGTATTTTTCGGAAACGGAGAAAATGCTTCTGTTACCTGTGAAAATGTGGAAAGCCGTGGCTTGAAGGGAATGAGCTGTGACATCTGTCTGAAAGGAAAAATGGCAGAGAACGGAGAGCTCCAGATATTTCATGTAGATATTCCAATGCCGGGACGTCATATGGTATCCAATGCACTGGCAGCAGCAGCTGTGGGCAGACTTTACGGACTGAATGCAGAGCAGATCAAAAATGGCATCGAAAGCCTGGAACCGGTCAGCGGAAGATTCAATATGATCGAGACCGATAAATTTATGATCGTAGATGACTGCTACAACGCAAATCCCATGTCCATGAAGGCTTCCCTGGATGTTCTTCAGGACGGACTTGGAAGAAAGGTTGCTATCCTTGGCGATATGGGTGAGCTTGGAACGGATGAAGCTGCACTTCATGAAGGTGTAGGCGTTCATGCAGGTCAGTGCAGGATCGATGCATGCATCTGCGTAGGACCACTTGCAGCCCATATCGCGGAAAAAGCATCTCAGACCAATCCGGACCTGACAGTCATCCGGGAAAAAGATCTGGAAAGCCTTCTTAAGAACCTGAACACATATGTGAAACCTGGAGATACCATCCTCGTAAAAGCTTCTCACTTCATGAAATTTGAAAATGTAGTCAAAGCACTGCAGGAAATGTAAAAAGACCAAAAACAGGGGCAGCATTTGACGAACGAAAATTCTTTCCAGTTAAGTTATATAGAAGTATAATATTCCTAAGGCGATGAGCAGTGCGGCTAAAGAACAAAAGCACGCTCAGGCACTGTGCGGCAGTGAAAAAGGGAGGGCTTATGCTGGAGATGATCATGAAGCTGAACATCCCGCTTTACGTCATGACATCCATGGGATGTATCGGCGGTCTGGGGATGCTGGCAACAAACCTTACCTACCGAAGAATGATCCGAAATACGCAGCGATTACAGAATCTCAAAGAAAAATGGCTGAACCTGTGGAAATCAAGGGACAGGCTCTGGCATCGGATGAACCGATTTGTGTGGTATCCGTCACTGTTTTGTACATTTCTTCTTGGAATGTCTGTTTTTCTCAACAGCAGACTGGGATATAGGGAAGGATTGTCTATGCTTTATCTTTATATAGGGGCGGCAGTGCCGGTAGTACTGCTTCTTCTTCGTCAGGCATTGGACTTTTCTTATAAGGAAGAGCTTGTGATGGCTTCTCTTGCAGATTATGTGGAACAGGTCCGTACCTGGGTGGAGGAAGTACCGGTCGCAGAAAAGCCGGATCCTGTTCTGCAGGAAGAAATCGTAGATAAGATCACCAGAAGTATCCGTCAGACGGCTGCTACCGGAAGTCACTTCAGCAAGATGCTTTCTCCGGAGGAGGAAGAGATCATGCGGGAGATCATACGGGAGTTTATGAATGCAGAGTAAAAACATATCCCGGTATATTTGAGAAAATACAGAAATGTACACAAAGATATTCCGGAATAAGGGAACCGGATGCAAAAAAAACTCTCCGGCAGATACGATTCTCTGTATCCGCCGGAGAGTTTTTTTGTGTGACAGTAAAAAGAGAACGCAGGATAAGCATTCGTGGCTTTCCTGCGTCCTTTTATATGTTACTCAGTCTTCCTCGATCACCTGGATCTCCAGGTAGTCGAATTCAATATGTTCAATGAAATTATCCTGATAAAAGCGGGCCTTATCATGCTTTTTGAAATCCCGCACTGTGGCATCCAGCCAGATAGGATTTCCCAGATCCATCTGATAACAGATTTCCTCAAGTCCGTGAAAGATCTTGTGGGTTCTGGTATCATCGCTGTCATCACAGACAACGGTGTCCTGAAGCATGCGATTGTCTTTCCATATTTTTCCCCATAAACGAAACATAAACAGTACCTCCGTATTGAAACTGCCACAGCCGGCAGAATATGAATATCCGTCCGATATGGTCTTCAGTATAGCGGATTTTGCAGGGAAAGTAAAGCACAGGGCAATAACGCTTGTACGCAAAACAATGCACCAGGCGTGCTCACTTTTATTGACTAATGTGTAAAAATCCTCTATAATAAACGAAATTATGAAAAAAAGAATCATTACAGATTGGAGGAACCGAAATGAAACTTTACGATACCGGCGTTTATCTTCAGAACGGAAAGGAAATCATTCCCGAGAACCAGGCTGATCTGCCTGTAGCGAAAGAAGAGGCTGCTAAGAATACCATCGCATATTCTATTCTCAAGGCTCACAATAAATCCGATAACATGGAGAAGCTTCAGATCAAATTCGATAAACTGACTTCCCATGATATCACATTTGTGGGAATCATCCAGACTGCAAGAGCTTCAGGACTTGAGAAGTTCCCGGTACCATATGTACTGACCAACTGCCATAACTCCCTTTGTGCAGTAGGCGGAACCATCAATGAAGATGACCACATGTTTGGTCTCACCTGTGCCAAAAAGTACGGCGGAGTTTATGTACCGCCTCATCAGGCAGTTATCCATCAGTTTGCAAGAGAAATGCTTGCAGGCGGCGGAAAGATGATCCTCGGTTCCGACAGTCATACAAGATACGGAGCACTTGGAACTATGGCTATGGGAGAGGGCGGACCGGAGCTTGTAAAACAGCTTCTCTGCCAGACATACGATATTAATATGCCAGGAGTAGTTGCTATTTATCTGAAAGGTGCTCCACGTTCGGGTGTAGGACCGCAGGATGTTGCGCTTGCCATCATCGGCGAGGTTTTTGCCAACGGCTATGTGAAGAATAAGGTTATGGAGTTCGTTGGACCAGGCGTTGCCAGCTTAAGCGCAGATTTCCGTATCGGTGTTGATGTTATGACAACAGAAACCACATGTCTTTCCTCCATCTGGCAGACAGATGCGAAGATCGAGGAATTCTATGCGATCCACGGAAGACCGGAGGATTACAAAGAACTGAAACCGGGCAACGTTGCATACTATGACGGCTGTGTAGAGATCGACCTCAGTGAGATCAAACCAATGATCGCAATGCCGTTCCACCCAAGTAACACCTACACCATCGATGAGCTGAAGGCAAACCTTGACGATATCCTTGCAGATGTGGAGAAGAGAGCACAGGTAAGCCTTGACGGAAAGATTCCGTTCACATTGAGAGACAAGGTAGTTGATGGCAAGCTTTATGTTGAGCAGGGAATCATTGCCGGTTGTGCAGGCGGTGGATTCGAGAATATCTGCGCTGCAGCAGATATCCTCAAGGGCAAAAATATCGGCCATGATGCCTTCACCTTAAGTGTATACCCGGCAAGTACTCCAATCTACATGGAACTGGCTAAGAATGGTGTTCTTGCAGAACTGATCGGAACAGGCGCAGTTGTGAAAACTGCATTCTGCGGACCGTGCTTCGGCGCCGGAGATACACCTGCAAACAATGCATTCAGTATCCGTCATACAACCAGAAACTTCCCGAACCGTGAAGGCTCCAAGATCCAGAACGGTCAGATCTCTTCGGTTGCACTTATGGATGCACGTTCCATTGCAGCTACAGCAGCAAACAAGGGATTCCTTACCTCAGCAGAGGAGTTTGACGGAAGCTATTCCGAGCATAAATACTACTTCGATAAGTCTATCTACGAGAACCGTGTATTTGATAGCAAGGGCGTGGCAGATCCAAGCGTAGAGATCCAGTTTGGACCGAATATCAAAGACTGGCCGGAGATGGCTGCACTTGCAGACAACCTGATCCTGAAGGTTGTTTCCGAGATCCACGATCCGGTTACTACCACTGACGAGCTGATCCCGTCTGGCGAGACATCTTCCTACCGTTCCAATCCGCTTGGACTTGCAGAGTTCACACTGTCCAGAAAGGATCCGGCTTATGTTGGCCGTGCAAAAGAGATCCAGGCAGCACAGAAGGCGATCCAGGCAGGTAACTGCCCGGCAGAGGCTGTTCCGGAACTGAAACCGGTTATGGAAACCATCCATAAATCCTACCCGGATGTTGACAAGACAAACCTTGGTGTAGGAAGCACCATCTTTGCAGTGAAACCGGGCGATGGCTCTGCCAGAGAGCAGGCTGCATCCTGCCAGAAGGTACTTGGCGGCTGGGCAAACATTGCCAATGAGTATGCAACCAAGAGATATCGTTCCAATCTGATCAACTGGGGTATGCTTCCATTCCTGATCCCGTCCGGAGATCTTCCGTTCAAGAACGGTGATTACCTGTTCTTCCCGGGAATCCGTAAGGCAGTTGAGGAAAAGGCAGACGTGATCAAGGGATATACTGTTGAAGGTGATTCTTTGAAGGAGTTCGATGTAACTCTGGGTGAGCTGACAGATGATGAGAGAGAGATCATCCTTAAGGGTTGTCTGATCAATTATAATCGTAAATAGATGCAGGGATTGAACACATATAGAGCGTGAAGGTGATGGAAGTGTGTTCATGAATATGCTGCAGAGCGGAATATAGTAATTTAAGAATTTCCGTGTTGTTTTGCAGACTGGTGACCGTTTTGATCGAGGTCGCCGGTCTGCTTTTTTACTTTTAGAGGTGTGGTTGTGGGGAGTTTTTAGGGTTGTGGATACTTATGACGATGCGGACGCGTGAGGTGTCCTGTGGGGAGCAGAGGCTGTCGTTTCGCCTGGTCATACTAAGCGTCTGAGGCAACCTGTGAAAAGTCCGGCCCATAACTCGCCATGTACGCTGATGCGTACCTGGCTCAGACAGATGGGCCTTATTCTGCGGCCTGTATCCGCAGAATACCTTTCCACAGGTCACCTCAGCCGCCAAGTATGACCAAAGGCTCACTCCGAAGCCCCTGCTCCCCACAGGACACCTCACGCTGACATTCCCAGAGACAAACCCCAGCCCCGGTAAAAATATCAAGAAAAGCTCAATAAATGATGACCGTCTCAACACTCTTCGTTATTTAATTTTTCTTCTTCTTCGTTCTTTCGAATAAAGTTTATCTCAATCCCCTGCAAACATTGTAAAGTACAAACATTGCAATGTTTGCAGTGCCAATACAGTCACACAGAAACTTTTCTAACTAATTTTCCATGTTCGAAAGTCAGGGCGGGAAGGACGGGCGGGGCGGGTGACTCTGCAGGAGTCGTAGTACTTCTTAGGCCGCGGGGAGGCTGCGTTGCTGGAAAAATCCCAGCTGTTTGAGCGTAAGCGAGTTCTGGGATTTTTTCAGCGGTTTTAGCAGAATCCCTGCAGCCTTAGAAGCACTAGACCTCCGAAGCCTCACCCGCCCCGCCCGTCCTTCACGGCCGTCCGTTCGCGACATACCCTACCTTCACAACTTCACAATAGCATAAATTAACAGAAAATAATAAAAAACACAAACAAATTATAAAATATAAACACCTAATAAAACAAATAAATAAAAATAATAGCATAAAAACACAAAAATGTATTGACAAATACCCGCAACGATGTTATTATAAGACCATCAAAAACAACAAGAGAAAAACAAAAAAGAAAATCATTCAATTCATAGCATAGATGCACATGAAGGATGAAGAAAGGAAAAGGTGATTCCAGTGGGAACATAAACAAACACCATCATCAATATGAGAGTGACAGGAACCGGATTTCCTGCAAGAAAGACCTGATACAGATCACATATGATACACCTTAAGAAAACAGAAGTTTCTTTTATGAAATATAAATAAGATCCTCTTAAATCTTACTTATATTTTAAGAAATCAGAAACAAAAGGAAATCAGTATTTCAGGTAATATAGAATCGGTAACTCATATTGAACAACTGTCACACACCTGATACAAAGATTTCAGGAAATATGTAAAGAAATATTTCCCGAAAGAGTAAAACCCTCAACTCACCGGTTCGTTGGAAAGAAGAGATTCCAAGAACAAACGTGAAGATGAGAACGATACTTTGAAATGCATATCAGAACCATTAGGATATGGATTGAAGCTTTGCATCAGAAGAATATCTGAGAGGATATTAAAAATAGAAGAATCGGGCAGGAACTTTTTTCCAGGATACTTTAAAGAACTGCAGAGGAGAAAATCCCAATAGGTCGATTTGAATCAGCAGATTGCAAAGTACAGAGATGACAAATGGTTTTGAATTTAAGAAGTTAAGTCCAGAATTGTTTAGTGAACAGGAAAAAGTATAACCACCGAAATTCTTCAGATAAACAGGAAATCAAACATCGTAAAAAATGATTTCTGATCTATAAAACTTTCTAAATAATCGAAGAGATATACTTACATATATCAGTCGTTTATGAGCAGGAAATAAAAAAGAAGAGAGAATCTGAAAAAGAAAAATTTCAAAATTGAATAAAGAGAATCGAAATTATTTTATAAAGTATATAAAATCAAAGATTTCGATTGATAAGTATAATAAGTATAACAAGAAAACTTTATTCGAAAGAACGAAGAGGAAGAAAAATTGAATAACGAAGAGTGTTGAGACGGTCATCATTTTTGGAAACTGTAAAAGTAAAAAAAGTGATGACCGTCTCGTTGTGTATATAAGATTGCATATATTAAGTATACAACCGTTCCGAAAAGCCCTGGATAAAATAATATGATCCGAGCAGAGAGCAAAATTTTCAATCAGAGATTTTTCCGGACAGTTATATTTATCAGTTGCCATCAAAAACATCATCAGTTATACTTCTGTGAGAAAGGAAGTAAGATGAGAAAATATGTGGAATTATCAGATTGAAGAAAATATTTTATATGAAGACAAAGAGATCCTTGTGTGCAGAAAAACAGCAGGAATGCCGGTGCAGGCAGCAAAAATAGGAACAATGGATATGGAAAGTGCTCTGAAAAATTATCTGGCACAAAAAACACCGGGAAAGATCCCATATCTGGGAGTAGTACATCGCCTTGATCAGCCGGTAGAAGGCATTCTTGTATTTGCGAAAACATCCGAAGCAGCAGGAAATTTGAGTAAACAGATGATGGCAGGAGGCGCCGGAAAATATTACCTGGCAGTAACAGAGGGAAAAGCAAAGAGCTCAGAAGGGACTCTTACAGACTATCTGAAAAAAAATGGAAAAGCCAACATGTCTCAGGTGGTGTCTGCCAATACACCGGGAGCAAAAAAAGCGATCCTTCACTATAAAGTTCTGGATCAGCAGGAGATAAACGGAAAATCCCGGACACTTCTTAAGATCAGGCTGGAAACAGGTCGGCATCATCAGATCCGTGTGCAGCTTTCTCATGAGGGACTGCCCCTTCTCGGAGACCGGAAATATAATCCTTCGGGAGAAAAAGGTACATCACTGGGACTTTGTTCCAATTGTCTGGAATTTAAACACCCCAGAACAGGAAAAATGATGAAGTTTGAAACAGAGCCACAGGGAAGCGCGTTTCTGGATTTTGTGAAAAAAGTGTAAAAACTCTGGACGGAAATACGAAAAAGTGTATAATGTAAAAAGCAAGTAACCAAATGTAAGATTTTTGTAAAGTATAAGTTACTGTGGACGGACAAGGCAGACGATAAAGAACAGTAACCAGCGAGGAAGAGGAGATTACAATGAAAAGAGCTGCAGTAGCGTCAGCAGCCTTGTTGGCTGTGGCAACCCTGCTGACAGGCTGTCAGAAAGAAGAAGTAGAAAAGCTTGTTGCACCGATTGTAGCAGACGTCCAGGAAACCCCTGAAGCAACCGAAGTGGAAGAAGAAAAAAGCCCGCTGATCCCTGAGATCGATGACACTCTTTCTATTGAAGAAGGTGCCAGAATAGCTGTTGTCAGCAAAAGCAAAAAAGGCGAGTTCTGGAATAAAGTAAAAGAAGGAATGGAAGCTACTGTCAAGGACGTAAATGAAGCGTATGGTTTCAAAAAAGACAAGCAGATCACGATGACCTTTGAGGGTCCGGATGATGAAGAGGACGTAGAAAGTCAGATCAATACTCTTGATGCAGTGATTGCTGAGAATCCATCTGTAGTGTGTCTTTCTGCCGGAGATATGGATTCCTGTCAGGCACAGCTGGAAGCAGCGAAAGAGAACGGAATTCCGGTGGTCGCATTTGATTCCAATGTCAGTGATACAAAGCTGGTCAGAGCTTTCCGTGGAACAGACAATACACAGATCGGCAAATATGCAGCATATAAGCTTGGCAGCGCCATTGGAAAAATGGGAAATGTGGCTGTTTTTTCCGCACAGGAGAAAACACAGAGCGCTCAGGAACGTGTAAAGGGATTTCTGGATAATATTGCAAATTATACGGATATTAAAGTGGTGGAAACCGTATATTCTGACCAGGTTGATGATATGAAGGAAGCCATGAAGGAAGTTCTGGATAAATATCCGGCATTGGATGGCGTTTTCTGCACCAATGCCGAGGTTTCTGAAATGTTTCTGGAGGTAAATAAGGACACTGGAGAAAATAAAGTTGCTATGGTAGGCGTAGATGCAACCAGCAAACAGCAGGAAGCGATCCAGAAAGGGGAAGAACTGGGAGTGCTTTCACAGAATCCTTATGCGATGGGATATCAGACCATGTGGGCGGCTATTCAGTCTACTGCACCGAAGAAGGAAACAAAGATTGATAAGAAGGTTTTACTTGATCCGATATGGATCGATGCTGAAAATATCAAAAGCGAAGACATTGCAAATTACCTGTACAATTAACAAATAGAACAGATAGCCACTGTAGGTCGGGTGAATAGGTTAGTCCGCATTCACCGTCTGTTCATAATTGAAAGCCATCAGTCCGATGAAGATGTAAAAAACATTTTCATCGGACTGGTGGCTTTTTTTGAATAAAAATAAAAAATATGAATAGAATAAACAAATAAAAAGTGTGCGAAAAAATGGCAAAAATATAACGAATTTGACGATTTTTTGACACAAAACAAATATATTTCTCGTTAAATTGCATAATAAACATTGTTTTAGCAAAGCAATTGTGATACAATTTGGATATGCAGAGAGGCGGTGATCAGATGATCCAGGAAACGATCAAGGCAGTGAAAGAGGCGGAGGCAAAAGCACAGCAGAAGATAAAGGATGCATCCGTCCGTGCACAGAGTATCATCAGCGAAGCTGAGAAAGAGGCAGAGAATATTATCAGAAAGGCGGAAACAGCCGCCGGCGAACAGGCGGCATCTGATATGAAAGCAGCCGAAGAACGTGCACACAGTACAGAGAACACTGTCGTTGGACAGGCGGAGGAAGAGCTTGCAGCTTTGAAAAAGAAAGCGGAGTCGAAGCACGAGCAGGCGATCCAGACAGTAATGGACAGTTTGTTCTGAGAGGGGGAGTGCGAAAATGGCAGTATTGCAGATGCAGCGAATCAGTATCTGCGCAATGAAAAAGAACCGTAAGGCCATATTGGAAGAACTGCAGTCACTTGGAGTATTGGAGATCGATGCAGCGGAATTGGATCCGGAGCTTAAGACGATGGATACTATGAATGCCCGGCTGATCTTTGAGAAGAACGCATCCCTTTGTGATCAGGCAATCGAAATACTGGATGAATTTTCGAAGGAAAAGCAATCCATGCTGGCATCCCTGGCAGGGAAACCGCTGATCGGAAGGAAGCAGGAGGAAGAAGCTATCCGGGATCAGGAAGAGATCCTGAGAACAGCCAGAGAAATCCAGGGATACCGGAAGAAGCTTACAGAGAACAGTGCGGCGGCAGTTAAGCTCGAGCAGCAGGAAGCAGCTCTTGCTCCATGGCTGAAGCTGGATATTCCGATGAACTTCGGCGGTACAGCGAAAGCAGCGGTACTTGTGGGAAGTATTGATGGAAATATAACTCTGGATCAGGTATACAGTCAGCTGGCAGCGGATGCACCACAGCTTGAAGCCTTTGACATTCGGGAAATCTCAAATGACGCCGGTAAGCTGAGCCTGGTGGTTGTCTGCTTGAAAGCACAGGCACAGGAACTGGAAGAAGCGCTTCGGATGCAGGGATTTGCAAGACCGGCACAGCTGGTATCAGAGGTTCCGGCACAGGAGCTGGAGAACCTTAAGAATGAAGTGGTACGCATTCAGGAAGAGTCCGAACAGATCCGGGAACAGATACGTGCTCTTCACGACAGGAAGAGCTCTCTTCAGCTTTTGTCCGATTATTTCCGGATCCGTGCACAGAAATATGAGGTATTAGGACAGCTCCGCCAGTCGGAGAGCACTTTTTTTGTGACAGGATATCTTCCGAAGAAACAGGTTTCTGCAATGGAGAAACGGCTTACGGAGAAGTACGATATTGTTTTTGAAGCAGAAGATGCTGAGGGAGAAAATGTTCCGGTTGCCCTTCAGAACGGCAAATTCGGAGCAGCAGGAGAGGGAGTTCTGGCAGCATTTGGTCTTCCCGGAAAGGGAGAGATCGATCCTTCCATGATCATGACAGCCTGCTATGTATTTCTTTTCGGACTGATGCTGTCAGACGCAGCATATGGACTGATCGTCTTTGCAGTCTGTCTGGGAGTACTTCTGAAGTTCCCCAGGATGGAGAGCGGAATGCAGAAATCCATCCGGCTTTTTATGTACTGTGGATTGTCCACTTTGTTCTGGGGCGTGATGTTTGGCGGATATTTCGGAGATTTTATCGATGTATTTTCGAAGGTATATCTGCACAGGCCGGTCACGGTGAAGCCGGTATGGTTTGCACCGTTAAATGAGCCAATGAGACTTCTGGTGTTCTCCATGCTGTTTGGTCTGATCCATATGTTTCTGGGAATGGGTCTTAAGGGCTACATGCTGTTACGTGACAGAAAATATCTCGACTTTTTCTGTGACGTAGTACTCTGGTTCCTGCTTCTTATGGGACTGATCCTGATCTTTATCCCAAGCAGCATGTTCCGTTCTATTTCTCAGATGGATCTGAATCTTTCACCGGCAGTGATACAGGTCGGAAAATGGATGGCGATCATCGGTGCTGTGGGAATTCTCTTTATGTCAGGAAGAGATAAGAAGAATCCGTTCCTGAGGCTGGCGCTTGGAGCCTACGATCTTTACAATATCACGGGATGGGTCAGTGATATCCTTTCCTATTCCAGACTTCTGGCCCTGGGACTTGCTACCGGAGTTATCGCATCGGTTATGAACCAGATGGGAAGTATGCTGGGAGACAGTATTCTGGGATGGATCGTATTTATTCTTGTATTTGTGATTGGTCATATCTTTAACCTTCTGATCAATCTTCTGGGTGCATACGTGCACACCTGCCGATTACAGTACGTAGAGTTTTTCGGCAAATTCTTTGAGGGCGGAGGAAAAGAGTTCCACCCCTTCCGCGAAAATACAAAATATGTAGATATTAAGGAGGATTAATATTATGAGTGGTATCGTTTGGGCATTATTGGGAGCAGCAATTTCCGTAGCTCTTGCAGGTATAGGTTCCGCCATCGGTGTTGGTACAGCCGGCCGTGCAGCAGCAGGCGTTGTAACAGAAGACCCGGACAAATTTGCTAAGGTTCTGCTTCTTCAGCTTCTTCCCGGTACGCAGGGTATTTACGGACTGCTGGTAGCATTCCTTGCACTTTCCAAGGTTGGTATCCTGGGCGGCGGTGTTGCTGATATTTCCCTGGAAACCGGTCTTATGATCTTTGTGGCTTGTCTTCCGATCGCTATCGCAGGTCTTCTTTCCGCAATCCATCAGGGAAAAACTTCCGTAGCTTCCATCGGTATCGTAGCCAAGAAACCGGAGCAGTTTGGTAAAGCCATGCTTTTCCCTGCAATGGTTGAGACATATGCGATTCTGGCTCTTCTGATTTCCATTCTTGCAGTCAGCGGAATTCAGGTTTGATTCATCAGGAGGGGCAGAGCATGACAGGATTAGAGAAGATGGTAAGCCAGATTCTTGAAGAGGCCGATGCTTCTGTAGCCGTTACGATCAGTGATGCGGAAAAAAAAGCCGCAGAGATCCTCAGGGAAGCTGGAGAAAAGGCAGATAAGATCCGGCAGCAGAGAGAAGAACAGTCCAGGGCAAAGGTGAAAAGCTATGAAGAGCGGACAGCTTCCGCTGCAGATATGAAGAAGCGTACCGCAGTTCTTGCAGCCAAGCAGGAGCTGATCGGAAATGTGATCGCAGATGCCTGTGACCGTGTGAAGAATCTGGATGAAGAAAAATATTTTGGGATCCTTAAGAATATGGCTGAGAAATATCTTCTTCCAAGAGAAGGAGAGATCTGTTTTTCAAAAAAGGATCTGGAACGTATGCCGGCAGGTTTCCGTGAGGAAATAAAGAGCCTGGCACAGAAAAAGGGTGGTGTGCTGGAAATTTCCGGTGAAACCCGAAACATAGACGGAGGTTTTATCCTGATATACGGCGGCATTGAGGAAAACTGTTCCATTGATGCCATGTTCGCAGAGAAGCGGGATGAGCTTCTGGATCAGGTAAGAAAGATTTTGTTTGCGTAAAACACCATCGCAAAAAGGAGGGCGTGAATGATGTTTGGTGAAGATTATGCCTATGCGGTGGCGCGGATACGTGTTCTGGAGACCGGACTTCTGAATCAGGCAGCGATCGAGCAGCTTCTGGCATGTCAGGATGAGCAGCAGTGCCTTCAGATCCTTACAGAGAAGGGCTGGGGAAATGGTGATCCTGCAGCCGGTGCGGATGCCATTCTTTCTCGGGAGAGAGAAAAGATCTGGGAGATCATGGATTCGCTGGTAGCGGACCGATCTGTGTTTTCTGTTCTTTCCTATCAGGATCTTTTCCATAACCTGAAAGCGGCTGTGAAGGCAAGCATCCTGCAAGGGGCAGCGCCGAATATTTTTTTCAGCGACTGTTCCATTGACGGAGAGGATATGGTGAAATTCCTGAAGGATAAGGAATATGATCGTTTTCCTGAGGATATGCGGGAAGCGGCAAGAGAAGCCTATGAGACCTTTTTGCACACAAGAGACGGACAGCTTGCGGATATTATCGTAGACAGGGCAGCACTGGATGCCATAAGAGCGGCCGGGGAGAGATCGAAAGAAGAGATCGTCCGGCAGTATGCGGAATCTACAGTTGCGGTAGCAGATATCCGGATCGCAGTCCGTGCCTGCAAAACAGGAAAAAGTTCGGACTTCATGAAAAAAGCTATGGCAGAATGTGACACACTGGATAAGGAAAGACTGATCCACGCTGCAGTCAGCGGAATGGATCAGATCATGAGTTATCTGGCAGAAACGAAATACGGGGACGGAGCTCTGGCACTGGCGGAATCGGCTTCCGCTTTTGAGAGATGGTGTGACAACCAGATCATGGAGACTATCCGACCTCAGCTGTACAATTCATTTTCACTGGGACCGCTGGTAGCCTATGTGCTCGCCCGTGAGAATGAGATCAAGACGGTGCGGATCATTCTCACCGGAAAGCGCAGCGGCCTTCCGGAAGAGTTTATCCGGGAAAGGGCAAGGGAAATGTATGTATAAGATCGCGGTTTTGGGTGATTATAACAGCATTTACGGGTTTGCGGCGCTTGGCCTTGATACCTTTCCGGTGGAAGATCCCGCAGAGGGAAAAGAGAAGCTAAACCGTCTGGCAGCCGGTGAATATGCGGTTATTTATATTACGGAACAGCTGGCAGCCCAGCTTTCCGCTGAGATCAGTAAATACAGTGAAACGCTGATGCCGGCGATCATTCAGATACCGGGAATTGCCGGAAATACAGGCGCAGGAATTGAAAATGTAAAGAAATCTGTGGAGACGGCAGTTGGCTCCGATATTCTTTTCAGCAATGAATGATATTCATCAGGAAATATTCCGTGATGCATGTTGAACGCTTTATATGAATAAGAAGGGGGAAACTTTTTTGAAAAAGTTTCAGCAGATCCCCTGAGAAAGCAGGTGATTGGTTCAGATGAGCAGAGGGACCATTAAGAAGGTAGCAGGACCGCTGGTAATTGCCAAAGGTATGCGAGATGCGAATATGTATGACGTGGTTCGTGTAAGCAGCCAGCGTCTGATCGGTGAGATTATTGAGATGCATGAAGATGAGGCTTCCATACAGGTATATGAGGAGACTTCAGGACTTCGCCCGGGAGAACCGGTAGAGTCTATGGAAGTTCCCCTTTCCGTGGAACTGGGACCTGGCCTTATCACAAGTATTTACGATGGAATCCAGCGTCCGCTGGATGACATTATGAAAGTAGCAGGCAGCAACAACCTGAAACGAGGTGTTGAGGTACCTGCACTGAAGCGGGACAAAAAATGGAATTTCGTCCCGGTTGCGAAAGTGGGAGATGAGCTGGAAGGCGGCGATGTTCTCGGAACTGTTCAGGAGACCATCGTTGTTACACAGAAGATCATGGTACCACCCAATATGAAAGGTACTCTGAAAGAGATCAGATCCGGTGAGTTTACCGTAGATGAGACCGTTGCAGTTCTTTCCACGGCAGACGGAGATAAAGAACTGACACTGATGCAGCACTGGCCGGTACGACGTGGCCGTCCATACAAGAAAAAACTTCCGCCGGCAAAACCTCTGGTAACAGGCCAGCGTGTTATTGATACCATGTTCCCAATCGCCAAGGGTGGTGTGGCAGCAGTTCCTGGCCCGTTCGGAAGCGGCAAGACCGTTATCCAGCATCAGCTTGCAAAATGGGCAGAGGCAGATATCGTAGTTTATATCGGCTGCGGTGAGCGTGGAAACGAGATGACAGACGTTCTGAACGAGTTTCCGGAATTGAAAGACCCGAAAACCGGACAGTCTCTGATGGAGAGAACTGTTCTGATCGCAAACACCTCAGATATGCCGGTTGCGGCACGTGAGGCTTCTATTTACACAGGTATCACCATTGCGGAGTATTTCCGTGATATGGGTTACTCTGTAGCACTGATGGCAGATTCCACTTCCAGATGGGCCGAGGCTCTCCGTGAGATGTCCGGACGACTGGAGGAGATGCCAGGTGAGGAAGGTTACCCGGCGTATCTGGGTTCCCGTCTTGCACAGTTCTACGAGCGTGCCGGACACGTGATCTGTAATGGAAAAGACGGAAGAGAAGGTGCCCTGACAGCTATCGGTGCGGTATCTCCTCCAGGTGGTGATATTTCCGAGCCTGTTTCCCAGGCAACACTTCGAATCGTGAAGGTATTCTGGGGACTGGATGCAAACCTTGCATACAAACGTCACTTCCCGGCAATCAACTGGCTGACCAGTTATTCCCTGTATCTGGACAGTGTAGGTGGATGGTTTGATGAAAATGTGGCGCCGGACTGGATGGAGCTCCGTCAGAGAATGATGACCCTTCTCCAGGAAGAGGCAGAGTTGGAAGAGATCGTAAAGATGGTAGGTATGGATGCACTTTCTCCGGGCGACCGCCTGAAAATGGAAGCAGCCCGTTCCATCCGCGAGGACTTCCTTCATCAGAACTCTTTCCATGAGATCGATACCTATACATCTCTGGAAAAACAGCACAACATGATGCGCCTGGTACTTGCATTCTATGATGCAGGCCTGGATGCGCTGAAACAGGGTGCAGATATCAATGATATCGTAAAACTGCCGGTACGTGAGCAGATCGGCCGTTACAAATATACAAAAGAAGATCAGCTGGCAGCGGAATATGAGAAGGTAACCCACCAGCTTGCAGCAGAGACTGCGGAACTTCTGGGAAAGGAGGGCCTGTAAAATGCCAAAAGAATATAGGACCATACAGGAAGTTGCCGGCCCTTTGATGCTGGTACGAGGCGTTGAAGATGTGGCATTTGACGAGCTGGGTGAGATTGAGCTTGCCGATGGCGAAACAAGAAGATGCCGTGTTCTGGAGATTGACGGAAGCAATGCGCTGGTACAGTTGTTTGAGAGTTCCACAGGTATCAACCTTTCCAACAGTAAAGTACGTTTTCTGGGACGAAGCATGGAGCTTGGTGTATCCGGCGATATGCTGGGCCGTGTCTTTGACGGACTGGGCCGTCCCATTGATGACGGTCCGGAGATCCTTCCGGAAGAGAGAAGAGATATCAATGGCCTGCCGATGAATCCGGCAGCCAGAAGTTATCCGGAGGAGTTTATCCAGACCGGTGTATCCGCTATTGACGGACTGAACACCCTGGTACGTGGGCAGAAACTTCCGATCTTCTCCGCATCCGGTCTTCCTCATGCACAGCTTGCGGCACAGATCGCGAGACAGGCGAAGGTTCGCGGAAAAGACGAGCAGTTCGCCGTTGTATTTGCTGCCATGGGTATCACTTTTGAGGAGTCAAACTTCTTCGTAGAGAGCTTTAAGGAAACTGGGGCTATAGACCGTACTGTTCTTTTTGTAAACCTGGCAAATGACCCGGCTGTTGAGCGTATCGCTACTCCGCGAATGGCACTGACAGCAGCAGAGTATCTTGCCTTCGAAAAAGACATGCACGTTCTTGTAATCCTTACAGATATCACAAACTATGCGGATGCTCTCCGTGAGGTTTCTGCAGCACGTAAAGAGGTTCCGGGCCGTCGTGGATATCCCGGATACATGTATACAGACCTTGCTTCTCTCTACGAGCGTGCAGGCCGTCAGAAAGGAAAAGCAGGAAGTATCACCATGGTTCCGATCCTGACCATGCCTGAGGATGACAAGACCCATCCGATCCCTGACCTTACCGGTTACATCACAGAGGGACAGATCATTCTGAGCCGTGAGCTTTACCGTAAAGGAATCACACCGCCCATTGATGTTCTTCCGTCTCTGTCACGACTGAAAGATAAAGGTATCGGTGAGGGTAAGACAAGAGCAGACCATGCCAACACCATGAACCAGCTGTTTGCCGCATATGCCCGTGGTAAAGAGGCCAAAGAGCTGATGACCATTCTTGGTGAGGCTGCCCTCTCTGACATTGACCTGATCTATGCGAAATTTGCGGATGCTTTTGAGAAGGAATATGTTTCCCAGGGCTATCAGGCAAACCGTGATATCGAGGAAACCCTGGCCATCGGCTGGAAGCTGCTTTCCATTCTTCCGAGAAGCGAGCTGAAACGTATCGATGACAAATTCCTTGACCAGTATTACGGAAAAGTATAAAGGGGGGATGATTTGTGGCATCAACACAGGTGAATCCTACCCGTATGGAGCTTACGAAGCAGAAAAAGAAGCTGGTGACTGCAGTCCGTGGCCATAAGCTTCTGAAGGATAAGCGGGACGAGCTGATGCGACAGTTCCTGGATCTGGTGCGCGAGAACATGGAGCTGCGTAAAAAAGTAGAGGCTGGTATCCGAAGTGCCAACACCAATTTTGTCATTGCAAAAGCCGGAATGTCGGAGGAGACTCTGAACACTGCCCTGATGGCTCCCAAGCAGGAAGTCTATCTGGAAACCGGCAAAAAGAATGTCATGAGTGTGGATATTCCTGTTTTTGAATACAAAACAAGAACCCCGGATGCCAACGATATCTATTCCTATGGTTTTGCTTTTACCTCCAGTGATCTGGACGGAGCGGTAAAATCTCTGGCAGATATCCTGCCGGATATGCTCCGACTGGCAGAAGTGGAAAAAGCCTGTCAGCTGATGGCTTCTGAGATCGAAAAAACAAGGCGTCGTGTAAACGCCCTGGAGCATGTCATCATACCGGAAGCACAGGCAAACATCAAATACATCACCATGAAGCTGGACGAGAACGAGAGAAGTACCCAGATCCGGCTGATGAAGGTGAAAGATATGATGCTGGAGGAGGCACATCATTACAAGGAGCGGGAGGCAGAGCGCGGAGCGTAAAGCATAAAATACAAAGCGCAGGCATCCTGCAAAGAAAAAGAAAAGTTGATATAGAAAGTTTTGAGTAACGGGAAGGAGACGCCTCTGTGCTGTGCGATGGTTTGAACAGTGCAGGGGCGTTTTGTTTATAAAATATTTAGTTTTCGTTTTCAGAAAATCAAGAGATGTACGGTATAATGATCAACAGTAAAGAATGTGCGGCGGAAGACAAGCCCGGGTATTTTATCTACCTGTCGCAGCAGAAAGAGAAGGGAATACATATGAATACTTTTTTACAGTCAGTACAGAATCTGGACGGAGAAATCCTTCTCCAGATCCAGCAGCATTTAAGAACGGATATGCTGACACCATTTATGAAAATCGTTACATTTCTGGGAAACGGAGGATGGTTCTGGATCCTCTGTGCAGTTGTTCTTCTTGCTGTTCCAAAGACAAGAAAAACAGGCTATGCGGCAGTTTTGTCCCTGATTTTCGGAGTGATCGTTACGAATCTGCTTCTCAAAAACATAGTAGCAAGGCCAAGGCCTTTTGCGGAAATCGAAGCTCTGATCCCGCTGATCGCCAAACCAACGGATTTCTCCTTTCCGTCAGGCCACACAACAGCATCCTTTGCCGTTGCCCTGGTAATGCTTCGGATGCTCCCGAAGAAAATTGGAATCCCGGCAGTAGTCCTGGCAGCGCTGGTGGCATTTTCCAGATTGTATCTTGGTGTCCATTATCCAACAGATGTCCTGACCGGGTTCGTTGTTGCGCTGGTGGGAAGCTCGCTGGCTGTGTGGGGTGTGAGGACGAAGCTGGGAAATCAATAAGTTTGATAACAGATGTTGAGAAATAGAAGTATATAATGTGGGTTTAACCAAATAAAGGAAGTTCCCTGGGAATGTGTGTCACTTTCCCAGGGATTTTTTTATATACACTTTAATTTGATAAAGTATTGACACGCCAGACGGAAACGGGGTACAATTATAAACAAGATTGTCAGGAAACGGTGAAAATGATGATGTAGAAATTAAACCAGATCAGGGAAGAGCCCTGTGGGGTTGTGAAAAGCAATAAGCAATGGGTGGGGACTTGCTTGTATCAGGAGGAGCAAGCCTGCTCAGAATAAAAGGAGAGAACACGAAATGATATCAGAAAAAATGAAACCCTACGTAAAAAACAATTCTGCCATCCGTATGATGTTTGAGGAAGGAAACCGCCTCCGTGCAAAATACGGCGCAGATAAGGTTTTTGATTTCAGCCTTGGAAATCCAAGTGTACCGGCGCCGGACAGTGTTCGTGAAGCCATTATCGATCTTGTAAATAATACGGACCCGACCGTCCTTCACGGATATATGAGCAACGCAGGTTTTGAAGATGTACGCCAGACTATCGCAGAATCTTTAAACAGACGTTTTGATACAAAATTTTCTGCAAAGAACCTGATCATGACAGTAGGCGCTGCAAGCGGCCTGAACGTAATTCTGAAGACGATCCTGAACCCGGGAGAAGAGGTGATCGTTTTTGCACCATATTTTCTGGAATACGGTGCATATGTCCGCAATTATGACGGTGTCCTTGTGGAAATCTCTCCGGATACCACAACCTTCCAGCCAAATCTCGCTGAATTTGAGCAGAAGATCACACCGAAGACAAAAGCAGTTATCGTAAATACTCCGCACAATCCGACCGGAGTTGTATATTCAGAAGAAACAATCAGGAAACTTTCCGCAATTTTGGAAGCAAAACAAAAAGAGTTCGGAACCGTGATCTACCTGATCTCCGATGAGCCATACCGTGAACTGGCTTACGATGGCGTGGAAGTTCCGTACCTGACGAAATATTATGACAATACAGTTGTGGGATATTCTTACAGCAAATCTCTTTCCCTTCCGGGAGAGCGTATCGGATATCTGGTGATCCCGGATGAGGCGGACGGAAGTGAAGAACTGATCTCAGCTGCAACCATCGCAAACCGTACACTTGGCTGCGTAAATGCACCATCCCTGATCCAGAAAGTAGTTGCGAAATGTGTAGATGCAAAGACAGATCTTGCAGCTTACGATAAAAACCGTCAGGCACTTTACAATGGCCTGAAAGAATGCGGCTTTGAGTGCATCAAACCACAGGGTGCGTTCTATCTCTTCGTAAAATCTCCGGTAGCTGATGAAAAAGCCTTCTGCGAGGCCGGCAAGAAATATAACATCCTCATGGTACCGGGAAGCTCCTTCGCATGCCCTGGTTATGTGAGACTGGCATACTGTGTATCTTATGATACCATTGTAAATTCTCTTCCGGAGTTTAAGAAACTTGCAGCAGAGTATGGCTTGAAATAAATTAACGAGAATAAACGATAATTATAAAGCGATTATATAAGAGATCCCCGGTACAGCCTGTTCATACAGAACTGTATCGGGGATCTTTTGCAAGAGGGAAATAAGCAAAGGAAACGCAGCCGGGAGCGAATAAACTCCCGGCCGTGTTTCCCTTAGAAGGGTGTTCCACATTTATTTGGCTTTTTTCTCTTCTTTCTTTGGCATTTCTCCGTAGTATGCCTTCAGATAGATATCTTTCAGCTCGGATACAAGTGGATATCTCGGGTTAGCGCCGGTGCACTGGTCATTGAAGGCCTGCTCGGACATCTCATCCAGAGTCTCCAGGAAGTATTTCTCATCTACGCCGTAGTCACGGATTGTAGGCATGATCTCGATTGTTCTCATCAGGTCATCCAGTTTGGCGAGAAGTTTTTCGAATACTTCTGCATCGTTCTTGCCTGTAAGACCTACAGAACGGCCGATCTCAGCATAGCGGGCAAGTGTCTTTGGATACTGGTACTGTGGGAAGGTACCCATCTTGGTCGGAACCTCAGCACTGTTGTAACGCATAACATCCAGAAGAACAACTGCGTTTGCGATACCGTGTGGCAGGTGATGGAAAGCACCAAGTTTGTGAGCGAGAGAGTGGTTAACACCGAGGAATGCATTGGCGAATGCAAGACCTGCCATGCAGGAAGCGTTAGCCATATGGTCTCTTGCCTCTACATCGTTGCCGTCTTTATATGCACGTGGCAGATACTCAAATACCAGTTTGATCGCTTTCAGTGCAAGACCGTCTGTGTAATCGGAAGCCATCATGGAAACATAAGCCTCGATTGCATGTGTCATAACGTCGATACCGGAAGCACGGGTCAGTCCCTTCGGTGCGCTCATCATGTTGTTGGTATCTACGATCGCCATATCCGGAAGAAGCTCATAGTCAGCCAGCGGCCATTTAACGCCGGTATCCTGATCTGTGATGATGGCGAAAGGTGTAACCTCGGAACCTGTACCGGAAGATGTCGGGATTGCTACGAAGTAAGCTTTTTTACCCATCTTCGGGAAGGTGTAAACTCTCTTACGGATATCCAGGAAGTCCATGGACATATCGGAGAAGTCAGCGTCCGGATTCTCATAAAGCATCCACATAACCTTGCCGGCATCCATTGCGGAACCACCACCAAGAGCGATGATGCAGTCAGGCTCAAATGCTGTCATAGCCTTGGCTCCGGCTTTTGCGGAAGCGAGAGATGGATCTGGTGCTACATCAGAGAAGCATGTATGAACGATGCCCATCTGATCCAGTTTATCTTCGATCGGTTTGGTGTAACCGTTCTTGTAGAGGAAGGAGTCTGTTACGATGAAGCAGCGTTTCTTGCCCATAACAGTACCGAGCTCGTCAAGAGCAACCGGCATACAGCCTTTCTTAAAGTAAACCTTTTCCGGTGTTCTCATCCAGAGCATATTCTCTCTCCTTTCAGCAACGGTCTTGATATTCAGAAGGTGCTTGACACCAACGTTCTCGGATACGGAGTTACCGCCCCAGGAACCGCAGCCAAGAGTGAGGGATGGAGCAAGTTTGAAGTTGTAAAGGTCACCGATACCACCCTGAGAAGAAGGCGTATTGATAAGGATACGGCAGGTCTTCATAGCTGCCTCGAATTTATCCATCTTCTCTGTCTCATTCACGTTGATGTAGAGGGAAGATGTATGGCCGTAGCCGCCGTCAGCAACAAGACGCTCAGCTTTTGCGATAGCATCGTCAAAATTCTTAGCCTTGTACATGGCAAGTACAGGGGAAAGTTTCTCGTGTGCGAATTCCTCGCTGATATCAACGGACTCAACCTCACCGATAAGGATCTTGGTCTCAGCCGGTACGGTAACGCCTGCCATCTCGGCGATGGTAGCTGCCTTCTGGCCTACGATCTTGGCATTCAGAGCGCCGTTGATGAGGATTGTCTTTCTGACTTTCTCGATCTCGTCTTTTTTAAGGAAGTAGCATCCTCTGTAAAGGAACTCTTCTTTTACTTCTTTATAAATGCTCTCCAGAACAGTTACGGACTGTTCGGAAGCACAGATCATACCATTGTCAAATGTCTTGGAGTGGATAATGGAGTTAACTGCAAGACGGATATCTGCACTGTCATCAATGATGGCAGGTGTATTTCCAGGTCCAACACCAACAGCAGGTTTACCGGAGGAGTAAGCTGCCTTAACCATTCCAGGACCACCGGTTGCAAGGATGATATCGGCGTTCTGCATAACCATGTTGGTCAGCTCAAGGCTCGGGATATCGATCCATCCGATGATTCCTTCCGGTGCACCAGCGGCAACAGCTGCATCCAGAACAACTTTCGCTGCTTCAATGGTAGACTTCTTGGCACGCGGATGCGGGCTGATGATGATTGCGTTACGTGTTTTCAGAGAAATAAGAGATTTAAAGATTGCTGTGGAAGTCGGGTTGGTAGTCGGGATAACTGCGGCAACCAGTCCTACAGGCTCCAGGATCTTCTTGATTCCGTATGCCTTGTCTTCTTCTACAACACCACATGTCTGTGTGTTCTTGTATGCATTATAAACATACTCTGCTGCGTAATGGTTCTTGATAACCTTATCTTCCATGATACCCATGCCTGTTTCTTCAACGGTCATTTTGGCAAGTGGGATACGCATTTTGTCGGCGGCAGTAGCAGCTGCCTTAAAGATCTTGTCAACCTGCTCCTGTGTGTAGGTAGCGAAGATCTTCTGTGCTTCTTTCATTGCAGCCATTTTCGCGGTCAGGGCTTCTGGAGTGTCGATGATGGTAGGGATAGTTTCTTTCTTTGCCATGTGGAATCCTCCTGTTTTCATATGATAATGATCTGTGGTTCTGCGGGCCTGTTTTTTATGCCGGCAGATGCTGCAGAGTTTTTGTAAGTCCCCGCGCTGCGTTGCTTGGTTGATTCAATCTGATTGAATTTTCTGTTTCGATGATTATATAGTATCAAAATTCAGAAAAAAACGCAAATTCTGAATTTTGCAGCTATGTGCAAAATGACGAACAGAAAATCAGGGGAAAATACTGTAAATTTCACTCCGCAGAACGCTGAATTATTGAAAAATCCTTTAAAAAAAATCTTTAAATTCAGCACTGTGCACAAAAAACATGTTAAATATTTGTCAGCACTGACAAAAAACATGCACACATATGAGGGGCTGGCAAAAGACAAAACGTATCATGCAGTTAAAACATTAACGTTAAACTTTTGTCAATCAATCATGAACACATTATAATTTAACAGATTCCAGACGTCAATAGCGAATGTGATAAATAATTAACGAAAATAACGAAGAATTTTGATAAATAATTCACAAAAATATCATGTCACGGTAAAGCGTCAAACCATAATTGACAAAAAAACTTGAAATTATTTGAGTTTTCAGAACAATTAAGCAAAATATATGGAGAATTTTTTCAGGAATGCAGAAAGAAATGGATAGATTTGTCTGAAAATGAAAAACAGGGCAGGAGATAACTGCCAGAATCCTGCGAGCAGGAAAGCCCGATGTTGTTCAGGGAAATTCGCCACAGGCAGAGAATCCTGCAGCCTGGATTCTTCCTGCAGAAAGAAACGGTCATGCAGGAAATGATTCCAGAAAAAAACTGCCATACAGGAAATGATTCCCGTATGACAGTTGTGTAAATCGTGTTAAAGATATATCCGAATCCTTTATAACTGCAAAACACTGCCAGAATCCAGTAAACAATAAATAATCGTCAAAATTCTATCAGCTCTTGCGGAATGCAGCACGTTTTCGATCTCTGGAATCCAGGATACGTTTACGGATACGAAGGCTCTTAGGAGTTACCTCAAGAAGCTCATCCTGGTCGATGAACTCGATTGCCTGCTCAAGGCTTAATACCTTAGGCGGAACAAGCTTCAGCGCATCGTCTGCCGAAGAAGAACGGGTGTTGGTGAGGTGCTTGGTCTTGCAGACATTCAGCTCGATATCCTCAGCCTTACCATTCTGTCCGATAACCATACCGCTGTAAACCTTCTCGCCAGGTCCGACGAAGAGAGTACCACGCTCCTGAGCGGAGAAAAGACCGTAAGTTACAGTCTCGCCTGCCTCGAAAGCGATGAGGGAACCCTGTTTACGATACGGGAAGTCTCCCTTGTATGGTGCATATCCGTCAAACATGGTGTTCAGGATACCGGTACCCTTGGTGGAGGTAAGGAATTCGTTACGGAATCCGATCAGTCCACGGGAAGGGATGGAGAACTCAAGACGTACAGTTCCGTCGCTTGCTGTGCTCATACCCTGAAGTTCACCTTTACGCTCGCTGAGTTTCTGGATGATGGTACCGGAAAATTCCTCCGGAACATCAACATATGCGATCTCGATCGGCTCCAGTTTGCGTCCGCGCTCGTCTGTATGATAGAGAACCTCCGGTTTGCTGACTGCAAATTCATATCCTTCACGGCGCATGTTCTCAATAAGAACGGAAAGGTGAAGCTCACCACGGCCGGAAACCTTGAAGCACTCAGTTGTATCTGTGTCTTCCACACGAAGGCTGACGTCTGTATTCAGCTCACGGTAGAGGCGGTCACGAAGGTGACGGGAAGTGATAAATTTACCTTCCTGTCCTGCAAGCGGGCTGTCGTTTACAAGGAAGTTCATGGAGATGGTAGGCTCGGAAATCTTCTGGAACGGAATGGACTCCGGGTTATCTCCTGCACAGAGTGTATCTCCAATGTGGATATCTGCAATACCGGAGATCGCAACGATGGCTCCGATGGTAGCACTCTTGACTTCAACCTTGTTCAGGCCGTCAAATTCGTAGAGCTTGCTGATCTTTACGCGCTCGTGTTTGTCCGGGTCATGATGGTTCAGAAGCATCAGCTCCTGGTTCACGGAAATGGTTCCGCGCTCAACTTTACCGACACCGATACGGCCTACATATTCATTGTAGTCGATGGTGCTGATAAGAACCTGTGTATCTCCGTCCGGATCTCCCTCCGGAGCAGGAATTGCATCAAGGATGGTCTCAAAAAGCGGAGCCATATTCTCAGGCTTGTCCTCAAGGTTACGAACTGCATAGCCGGCTTTTGCGGAGGCATACAGGAACGGGCAGTCCAGCTGTTCGTCAGATGCGTCCAGATCCATGAGAAGCTCCAGAACCTCGTCGACAACCTCCTCCGGACGTGCTTCCGGACGGTCGATCTTATTGATGCAGACAATAACATGCAGGTTCAGTTCGAGAGCTTTACGAAGTACAAATTTAGTCTGAGGCATGGCACCCTCGAAGGCGTCCACAAGAAGAATAACGCCGTCTACCATCTTCAGCACACGCTCTACCTCGCCGCCGAAGTCCGCATGACCTGGAGTATCGATGATATTGATTTTTACATCCTTATAATGAACTGCGGTGTTTTTGGAGAGAATCGTAATGCCACGCTCACGCTCAATATCGTTGGAGTCCATGACACGTTCCTGGACTTCCTGGTTCTCACGGAAAACACCGCTCTGTTTCAAAAGCTCGTCAACAAGTGTTGTTTTACCGTGATCGACATGGGCGATAATGGCCACGTTACGAACATCTTCACGCTTGGTCTTCATATAATCCAAATCCTTTCTTTCCATATATAAGTAATCTTTTTTGTTAAAAATGATGTCCAAATTTATAGTCTATCACATTTTTGTGAGATTACAAGACATAAAAAAATATTTTTGGTTTTTCATTTTTCAGGCATATTATACCGTAAATACACATAGATTGATATAGACGAAATACACGAAGAGGAAGGAGAGCTACTTATTATGGCAGATAAAATTATTGAAAACAATCAGGTATCCGTTATGGGACGGATCGCTACGGGGTTTACTTTCAGCCATCAGGTCTTTGGAGAAGGATTTTACATGATGGATATCCTGGTAAAACGTCTCAGCGATTCGGAGGACAGGATCCCGGTGATGGTGTCTGAGCGGCTGATCGATATCACACAGGATTATGTGGGAGAATATATCGAGATCCACGGACAGTTCCGATCCTATAACCGTCATGAAGAAAAGAGAAACCGGCTTGTGCTTTCAGTCTTTGCCCGGGAAGTGAAGTTTGTGGGGGAGGAAGAAGAAACTGTGCCGGTCAATCAGATCTTTCTGGACGGATATATCTGTAAACCGCCTGTATACAGAAAAACACCGTTGGGAAGAGAGATCGCAGATCTTCTGATGGCAGTCAATCGACCTTACGGAAAATCCGATTACATACCATGTATATGCTGGGGAAGAAATGCCAGATATGCTTCTGCTTTTGAAGTAGGCGGGCATGTACTGATCTGGGGCAGGATCCAGAGCAGGGAGTACATGAAACGGATTAGTGAAAACGAAACAGAAAAAAGGATTGCCTATGAAGTTTCGGTGAGTAAATTGGAATATGTTGAGTAACATTGGATATATTTTGGAATAGTGGTGAGAACATTAAGGTAACACTTGCATTTCCAGCCAATCTGCGGTAATATTAAAAAAATCAGAAAAATGGGGAATTACCGGTTTCACTAACAGTAAGAGGAAAAATCATGGAAAGAGAAATAACAGAGGTTTATTGCGGGAACGGGAAAGGAAAGACAACTCTGGCTGTAGGCCGGGGGCTGCGCTTTGCTACACAGGGAAAAAGTGTGATCATCATACAGTTCCTCAAGGGCAGGGAACGCAGAGAACTGGATTTCCTTGAGGAACTGGATAATTTTGATTTCAAGATTTTCCGTTTCGAAAAAATGGACACCTGCTATAATGACCTAAGTGAGCAGGAAAAGGCAGAAGAGAGAACCAATATTCTCAATGGCCTTAATTTCGCACGGAAGGTAATTGCTACCAGAGAGTGTGATTTTCTGCTACTGGATGAGATCCTCGGGCTTATGGATAAAGGAATCGCTCCAGTTGAGACGATCATCGATATGCTTAAGCAGAAGGATGAAAGTATGCATATAATTATGACCGGACGTTGGCTTCCGGATGCTTTGAAGCCCTATGTGGATAGTATTACCACGATAACAACAGAGCTGACTGACCAGGAACGGGAATAAGCAATATTTCACAGAAGAAAGAAGGAGGAAGACAAATGGCAATTTTTAAAGGAACAGGCGTTGCAATCGTAACACCTATGCATGAAGACGGTAAGGTGAATTTTGAGAAACTTGAGGAAATCCTTGAGGATCAGATCGCGAACAGCACAGACGCCATCGTTATCTGTGGAACAACAGGAGAATCTTCTACTCTGACACACGGAGAGCATCTTCAGACAATTAAGTTCACAATTGATAAAGTTAACAAACGTGTGCCTGTTATCGCAGGAACAGGTTCCAATTGTACAGAGACAGCGATCATGATGTCCAAGGAAGCAGCTTCCTATGGCGCAGACGCTCTTCTTATTGTAACACCTTACTATAACAAGGCTACACAGAAGGGTCTTATCGCTCACTACACAGCAATTGCCAATGCAGTTCCGGAAACTCCGCTCATCATGTACAACGTACCGAGCCGTACAGGCTGCAACATCCAGCCGGCTACAGCAGCTTACCTTGCAAAGAATGTAAAGAACATTGTCGGAATCAAGGAAGCAACAGGAGATCTTTCCCAGATCGCCAAGATGATGTCTCTGGCAGACGGACAGCTTGAGCTTTATTCCGGAAATGATGATCAGGTACTTCCGATTCTTTCTCTTGGCGGACTTGGAGTTATTTCCGTACTTTCCAACGTTGCACCGAAGTTTACACATGACATGGTCATGAAATATTTCGACGGCGACACCAAGGGAGCAACAGAGGATCAGCTGAAAGCTCTTCCGCTGATCAATGCGCTGTTCAGCGAAGTAAATCCGATTCCTGTTAAGACAGCTATGAATCTTATGGGAATGAACGTAGGGCCGCTTCGTATGCCGCTCTGCGAGATGGAAGAGGACACAAAGGCAGCTCTTGCAAAAGAGATCGAGAAATTCGGCCTTAAGCTTGCTAAGTGATCTGACTGTAAGCGAAAGGTAAAGGAGAATATACTATGGTAAAAATCATCATGCACGGCTGCAACGGACATATGGGCCAGGTCATCAGCGGCATTGTGGAGAAAGATCCGGATGCTGAGATCGTAGCAGGTATTGATATTGCAGATCAGGGAAAAAACAGCTATCCGGTATTTACCGATATTGACGCATGTCAGGTAGAGGCAGATGCGATCATTGATTTTTCTTCCGCAAAGGCAACAGACAAGCTTCTTGAGTACAGCGCGGCACGCCAGATCCCGGTTGTTCTGTGCAGTACCGGTTTAAGCCAGGAGCAGCTTGCAAAAGTGGAAGAAACATCCCGAAAGGTAGCAGTGCTGAAATCCGCAAACATGTCTCTTGGTATCAACACACTTCTGAAGCTGGTTCAGGACGCAGCCAGGGTTCTTGCGGCTGCAGGCTTTGATATGGAGATCGTAGAGAAGCATCACCGCCTGAAATTAGACGCACCAAGTGGTACTGCACTTGCGCTGGCAGACAGCATTAATGAAGCTATGGATAATCAGTATCATTATGTATATGACCGCAGCCAGAAACGTGAAAAACGCGATGATAAGGAGATCGGTATCTCCGCAGTTCGCGGCGGAACTATCGTAGGTGAGCATGAGATAATTTTTGCAGGTCAGGACGAAGTGATCGAGTTCAAGCATACTGCATATTCCAAGGCTATTTTTGGAAAAGGTGCTGTAGAAGCAGCCAAATTCCTTGCAGGCAAACCGGCAGGACGTTATGATATGAGTGACGTGATCGGCTGATCCTGACAGATTGAGCCGCAACAGAATAAAATTACAGGTAATACAGACGGGGTTCGTGTAAGATCGGACCCCGTCTTTTTTTGATGAAATTGCGGTTTTTGAAATTTTTCCCAGAATAGGATAGCGGAAAAAGTGCCATATTAGGAATACAGAATTTTTTAGAAAAAGGAGAAGATCATATGAAAAAATGGAAGGCGATTCTTTTTGGTACTTTGCTTACCCTGTCTCTGTGTACATTTACAGCCTGCGGCACAGAGGTAAACAATGCGGATGAAACAGTGGATGAAAAAGATAAAAACACGAAGGATAAGGAAAAAGATACAAACGAAAATACTGCCGCAGAAGATGAAACTATGGAAGAAAAAGCAGACAATGACGGTGTGAAGGACAATGGAGAGAGCATTAAGGATTCCGGCACGGATAACAATGAGATATCCGATGGAAATATTACCGTGACGCCTGCAGGAAATGGAAATAACGGGACAGCAGCACCCGGAGCTGCGGATGCTGACAGAAACGAAAATGACGGAACTGTATCCGGTGAGCTGGGTGACAGTGTAAAGGACCTTGGCGACGGCGTAGGTAATGCAGTGGATGATATCGGAAACGCAGTGGGAAATGCGGTAGAAGGAAGATAACAGATATTTTACCACAGCATTGCATAAAACTGTTTCAGATGCTATTATCAGTGCATGGAAAGAAAATGGAGGACAGGATTATGAAATTCAGACCATGCATTGATATACATAACGGAAAGGTAAAACAGATCGTAGGAGGAAGCCTGAAGGATCAGGGGGATCAGGCGGCAGAAAATTTTGTGTCAGAGCAGGATGCGGCATTCTATGCAGAGCTTTATAAGAAGGCAGGATTAAAGGGCGGTCATGTGATCCTTCTGAACGGAAAGGATTCCCCGAACTATGGAGCAACGAAAGCCCAGGCACTTCAGGCTCTGGGAAAATATCCCGGAGGGCTTCAGATCGGAGGCGGCATCTGCCCGGAGAATGCGGCAGAATATCTGGAGGCTGGCGCCAGCCACGTGATCGTAACCTCCTATGTGTTTAAAAACGGAGTGATCTCCTGGGAAAATCTGGAGAAGATCCGTGATGCTGCAGGGAAAGAACATCTTGTACTTGACCTGAGCTGCCGCAAAAAAGATGGCAAATATTATATTGTCACAGACCGATGGCAGAAATTTACAGAAGAGATCGTGACACCGGAGCTGATGGAAAGGCTTGGAAGCTTCTGCGACGAATTTCTGGTCCATGCAGTGGATGTGGAAGGAAAGGCCCGAGGTGTGGAAACAGAGCTTGCAAAGCTTCTGGGACAGTATACAGCTCATCCAGTGACCTATGCAGGCGGTGTGGGTTCTATGGCAGATATTGAAGAGCTTCGAAAAGCAGGTCAGGGCAGATTGGATGTGACTGTTGGCAGTGCTTTGGATATTTTTGGCGGAAGTATACCCTTTGAAGCTCTGGCTAAAATGAAATAGTATATACAAATAGTGAAGCAGATGCTTTTGTCCCATCAATCTTCTGGCACTGGTGTGCAGATATACATTTGTAATGAATTAATTAGATGAAATACTCTAATAGTTGCGCATTCACGACAAAAAAAACATTTTGAAGGAATATATCGAATAAATTTGGAAAAAATTTATGAAATTTTTGAAAAGTGATGTTAAAATTCAATTTAATATGTTATAATAGCAACATAAAACAGCAAAGGGGATGGAAGTCATGAAATTTATTATTAGTGGAAAGAATATAGCAGTAACCGAAGGACTTAAAACAGCTGTTGAGGACAAGCTTGGTAAACTTGAAAGGTATTTCACTCCTGAAACTGAGATTTCAGTAACCTTAAGCGTTGAGAAGGATCGCCAGAAGATCGAGGTAACGATCCCTGTGAAAGGTAACATTATCCGTTCCGAGCAGGTAAGCAATGATATGTATGTATCCATCGATCTAGTTGAAGAGGTAATTGAGCGTCAGCTTCGTAAATACAAGAACAAGATCGTTGACAAGCAGCAGGAATCCACAAACTTCCAGAAGGCATACCTTGATAAGGATTATGAAGAAGATGAGGAAGTTAAGATCATCCGTACCAAGAAATTCGGGATCAAACCAATGTATCCGGAAGATGCATGCGTACAGATGGAGCTTCTCGGACATAATTTCTTTGTATTCTTTAATGCTGAGACAGAGCAGGTTAACGTAGTTTATAAACGTAAAGGAAATACTTACGGACTGATCGAACCAGAGTTCTGATAGGGGATTTTATTATCACAACTGAATATTGAATGGAAGGCTCCGGGAATCTGTGTGAGAAATCGGCAGGTTTCCGGAGCCTTTTATGTCACAGCAAAATCAGGCTTCTTTTCTGTTGCAAGCAATAGGGGAGAATTATATAATGAAGACATATGCGAAAGGAGAAAGGAAAAATGAAAAAGAAGCTTCCTGTGGTGATCTTAAGTGTAGCTCTTGGTATGACCATGATACCGGCTACCTGTATGGCAGCGGAATTTAACAGTGGTGACACCATAAAAGAACAGACTGTGGAGGACCTGGAACTGAGTTCCGGAGAAAACAATACAAAGGATTCCCAAAAGTCAGAAATACAATGGACAGGATTTAAATGGGACAGCTATTCCCAGGCAGAGATAACGCTTACGTCAGCCGTTAACGGCGTTTGCTATTATAAATGGGCAGAGCGGGGGGAAGACGGAAATCCCCAGGTGCCTCAGATCGAGACCGGAAATACCGTGAATGATGAGGTTTTGATCAGTGAGGATGAAGAGTTCGGGATCACACTTGCAGACCTGGATACAGACCAGGCAGTTGATCTGTATATCCAGATTGAGGATGAGAATGGGAAATTAAGTGATCTGAAGCGGATGGAGCTGGATCAGGACAGCCGCCCGGCGAAAAAAACAGATTCTGCAAAAAAACATAAAGCATCCAAACCAAAGGCAGAGGACAGTACGGTAGAGGGGCTGGATTCTCCTCTGGAATTCTACCCGGATACATTTTATGATTTTAAGGTTATCGGTGCCGGTACCGATAATGAGGATCCGGAAAACGGAGACATTAAGTGGGTGCCTGTTTACTGGAGCACATCTGCGAATCCGAATTCCAACCGGATCCGAAGCACCTGGAAGATCGGTTCCAAGGAAGGAATCGACCAGGAGGGAACTTTTAATCTGTATGTTTTCTTCCGCAAATATACCTGCAAGGATTCCAAATGGCAGTCTACGGATAAGATACAGTCTGTACAGTACAAGTTTCAGTCAGCCCCACTTTCTGAAAAATAATACTGTGTGGAGTGCGAATATCTCCTTGACATAACAAATATGTAACTCACGGAGAAAAGGAGGAAGGTAAATGAAGAAAAAAGTTCTGGCACTTTTTTTAAGTGCTGCACTTTGTGTGACGGTGCTTCCGGCAACCGGTATGGCTGCAGAGTTTGGCAGCGGTGATGCAGAAATCACAGAAAATGCTGCGGACAGCCAGGAAGTGTTTTCCGCAGAGGAAACTACAGAGTCTATGGGAGAGACTGAGCAGCCTGCAGAAGACAGTGAGGATATTTCTGAGGAAATGGTGGATAACTCTTCCGATGCAACCATGGAAGATGTGGAAAACGCAGAAAATGCGGAGAACAGCGAGGATGCTTTCGGCGGAGCTGAGGAAGGAGTTTCAGAAGAGATCTCCAGTGAGGATGATCCGGAAGTATTATTGACAGAACTGATACCTGAAGAAGCAGGAGACAGTATGGAAGAAGAAAACGCAGAAGCTATGTCATCGTCAGATCCGGAGCTGACAGTGACACCGACAGCGGGTCCGGAACCGACAGTGACACCGATAACGGATCCGGAACCGACAGTGACACCGACAGCGGATCCTGAACTGACAGTGACACCAACACCGGTGCCAAAAATAAACGTAAAATGGACCGGAGAAAAATGGGTAAGCCGCAATTCTGTAAATGTGACACTTAAAGTTGATGCAAACGGAGCCTGCTACTACAAAGCTGTAGCGAGAAAAAAGGACGGAACATCTGATGTTCCGAGGGTCGATACGGGAAACTCTCGTGTGGCGGTTACTGCAAACAGAAGCTTTGTGATATATCTTAAGAATCTGGATACAGAGAAAGAATTTGATCTGTATCTTAAGGTATTGGGTTCAGACGGAAGAACCAGCAACCTGAAAAAATTAAAGTTGAATTACAGGGGAACCCGCCCGAAATATGATGTGACGCCGACACCGACCTATATACCTTCTATACCAGATGTCAAAGATAGTTTTGTAAGAGGGTTGGATTCTCCGCTGAAATTTACTCCGAATAAATATTATAATTTTACCGTGACCGGTGCGGGAACTACAAATTCAAATCCCGGGCCTGGAGATGTGAAGTGGGTGCCAGTTTACTGGAGTACTTCACCAAATCCAACCGATAACAGGAAGAATACTACATGGCGGATCGGATCTGCCAAAGGAATAAACAAAGCCGCAACTTATAACATGTATATCTTTTTCCAGAAGTATGTTTATCAGAAAGCTGAATGGAAAAAGACTGATGAAGTACAGTCAGCCGTATACCAGTTCCGTTCCGCGGCCCTTACAACGGTAAAGCTTACCACGCCCGGGTTATCCGGCACTTCCAACAGTCCTGCCGGCATCGTCTTCAAATGGAAAAGAGCTGCAAATGCTTCCGGCTACAAGATCTATCGAAGGACCGGAAACAGCAGCAAGTGGGTCAATATCGCTACCGTAAGCGGAAGCAATACGCTGGTCTATACAGACGGATCAGTAAAATCAGGAACCATGTATATCTATACAGTCCGCGCATACAAGGGCTCTGCTTTAAGTGCTTATAACAAAAACGGCAGCCGGATCGTCCGTCTGACAGCTCCGGTGCAGTACAAACCGTCCAGCAAGGCTTCCGGGAAGCTGACTGTCCGCTGGAAAAAAGCAGCTGGCGCTTCCGGCTATCAGATCCAGTATGCGGCCTCAAGGTCCATGAGAGGGGCCAGAACAGTGTCCACCAGTGCACTGACCCGAACACTTTCCGGTTTGAAAAAGGGAAGCACTTATTATGTTCGTATCCGTGCATACAAAAAAGTGAGCGGAAAGACATATTACGGTGCCTGGAGCAGTGTGAAAAATGTAAAAGTAAGAAAATAAGATCTGTAATATCCCGCGGGATCCTCGAAAACAGGATCCTATGCGGGATATTTTCTGTTATTCCTGACATGATTTGTTAAATAATTGTTCATTGTTTTTATAACAGGAAAGTGGTAGAATATATACCATATGTGATCCAGTATAACGGATATCAACAGAGAACTGGAATGATCCAAAATTGGACAGATCAGAGACAGCAGTCTTATTCGAATAAAATGATTGGAGCAGAAACATGAATGTTTTTTCAAAAGTATTTGGAACCCGCAGCCAGCGTGAGGTAAAACGTATCATGCCGCTGGTTGAAAAAACCGAGAGCTATCAGTCTCAGATGCAGCAGCTTACGGATGAGCAGTTACGAGACAAGACAAGAGAATATAAGAAACGTCTTGCAGAAGGTGCAACACTGGATGATCTTCTTCCGGAGGCATTTGCCACCGTACGTGAGGCAGCCAAACGTGTACTTGGAATGGAGCATTACCGTGTACAGATCATCGGTGGTATCATCCTTCACCAGGGCCGTATCGCCGAGATGAAAACAGGTGAAGGTAAAACTCTTGTTTCCACACTTCCTGCATATCTGAATGCCCTTGAGGGTAAAGGTGTCCACATCGTAACCGTCAACGACTACCTGGCAAAACGAGATGCTGAGTGGATGGGTAAGGTTCACGAGTTCCTTGGCCTGACTGTAGGCGTGGTACTTAACGACATGAAGCCGGAAGAGCGTCGTGCGGCATACGGATGTGACATCACATACGTAACAAACAACGAACTTGGATTTGATTATCTTCGTGACAATATGGTCATCTATAAAGAACAGCTTGTTCAGAGAGATCTTCACTACTGTATCATCGATGAGATCGACTCTGTCCTGATCGATGAGGCACGTACACCTCTGATCATTTCCGGACAGAGCGGCAAGTCCACCAAGCTTTATGAGGTGTGCGATATCCTTGCACAGCAGCTGGAGCGTGGTGAGGCCAGCCATGAGATGACCAAGATGGCAGCCATCATGGGTGAGGAGGTTATCGAGACCGGTGACTTCGTTGTAAATGAGAAAGATAAGATCGTCAACCTTACCGAGCAGGGTATCAAGAAGGTTGAGAAATTCTTTAATATCGAGAACCTGGCAGATCCGGAAAACCTGGAGATCCAGCACAACATCATCCTTGCACTTCGTGCACATAATCTGATGCACAAGGATCAGGATTATGTTGTAAAAGATGACGAGATCCTGATCGTTGATGAGTTTACCGGACGTATCATGCCGGGCCGTCGTTACTCCGATGGTCTTCATCAGGCGATCGAGGCGAAAGAGCATGTGAAGGTTAAGAGAGAGAGCAAGACTCTCGCAACCATTACCTTCCAGAACTTTTTCAACAAATATGACAAAAAAGGCGGTATGACAGGTACAGCCCTCACCGAGGAAAAAGAGTTCCGTGATATCTACGGCATGGACGTTGTAGAGATCCCGACCAACCGTGTAGTACAGCGTAAAGACCTTGACGATGCTGTTTACATGACAAAGAAAGAGAAATTCAACGCCGTTGTAGAGGCAGTTAAGGAAGCTCACGCAAAACATCAGCCGGTACTGGTTGGTACGATCACCATCGAGACTTCTGAGCTTCTCAGCAGAATGCTGAAGAGAGAGGGAATCCCCCACAATGTATTGAATGCCAAGTTCCATGAGCTTGAGGCTGAGATCGTAGCTCAGGCAGGACAGGCAGATGCCGTTACCATCGCGACCAACATGGCAGGCCGTGGTACCGATATCAAGCTTGACGATGTGGCAAGAGAGGCCGGCGGTCTGAAGATCATCGGTACCGAGCGTCATGAGTCAAGACGTATCGATAACCAGCTCCGTGGACGTTCCGGACGACAGGGAGATCCGGGTGAATCCCGTTTCTACATTTCCCTTGAGGATGACTTGATGCGTCTGTTTGGTTCCGAGAGACTGATGAAGGTGTTCACATCCCTTGGTGTTGAGGAGAATGAGCAGATCGAGCACAAGATGCTTTCCAATGCCATCGAGAAAGCTCAGGAGAAGATCGAGTTCAACAACTTCGGTATCCGTAAAAACCTTCTCGACTATGACCAGGTTAACAATGAGCAGAGAGAGATCATCTATGAGGAGCGCCGCCAGGTACTTGACGGTGAGAATATGCGTGATGCCATCTATAAGATGATCACAGATATCGTAGACAGCATGACAGACATGTGCTTTTCCGATGACATGGATTCTTCTGAGTGGGATCTTAATGAGTTTAACACTGCGATCACTCCGATCATCCCGATCCACCCGCTGACCGCAGAGAAGGTAAAAGGCCATAAGAAAGATGAGATTAAGCACATTGTGAAGGAAGAGGCTGTGAAGCTTTATGAAGCGAAGGAGGCTGAGTTCCCGGAACCGGAGCAGCTTCGTGAGCTTGAGCGAGTTGTCCTTCTGAAATGCATCGACAGCAAATGGATGGATCACATCGATGATATGGAAATGCTCCGTCAGGGTATCGGTCTGATGGCATACGGCCAGAGAGATCCGGTTGTTGAGTACAAGATGAACGCATTCGAGATGTTTAACAGCATGATCAGCTCCATTCAGGAAGACACTGTACGTATGCTGTATCATGTTCATGTGGAGCAGAAGATCGAGCGTGAGCAGGTTGCTAAGGTAACCGGCACAAACAAAGATGACAGCGCAGGCCCGAAGAAACCGGTTCAGCGAAAAGAAGATAAAGTATACCCGAATGATCCGTGCCCATGCGGAAGCGGCAAGAAATACAAACAGTGCTGCGGACGTAAGGCTGCCAAGATCTGAGAAGGAAGATAAAAATAGTCTCACCCGGATGATGTGGTGGGGCTATTTTTTCTGGGATTTCTGTTACATAGGAACAGAGTACAGCGAATATTAAATAATAGTCATATAGACTTGTCTGATTTTTTATATGCTGCGTTGTCGTCAATCGCCGTAGCCACCGCTACGCTTCATTCTCCCGCCCTGCATATGAGAAAGTCATCCTGCGTCAATAGAGCAGATACTTAATTTTCGCTGTAAGAGAAGGGACATGATAATATGGCAATTATAAAAACTGCAATTCTTCAGACACATGTATATACTGATAAATTTCGCAATATCACCCAGGCAGCAGAACTTCTTGCCAGCCCGGAGCTTCAGGGGATCGATCTGGCAGTCCTGCCCGAAATGTTCTGTTGCCCCTACGAGAACAAATACTTCCCGGAATATGCGGAACCAGAGAGGGGATATACCTGGGAAAAATGTTCCCGACTGGCGGCAGAACACGGAATTTATCTCGTAGCAGGAAGTATGCCGGAGAGAGATGAAGCCGGCAATATTTATAACACTTCCTATGTCTTTGACAGAAATGGTCATCAGATCGGTAAGCACCGGAAGATGCATCTTTTTGACATTGATGTAAAAGGCGGCCAGTATTTTAAAGAATCCGATACTCTGACACCGGGAGACCAGGTGACGGTTTTTGATACAGAATTTGGAAAGATGGGCCTTTGCATCTGTTACGACTTCCGTTTTCCGGAGCTTGCCAGGCTGATGGTGGACGAAGGCGCCCAGGTAATCATCGTGCCGGCTGCTTTTAACATGACAACAGGGCCCCTTCACTGGGAGCTGATGTTCCGCCAGAGAGCCGTGGATAACCAGGTATACACCATCGGAGCTGCCCCCGCCAGAGACCTGAACGCCGGGTATCATTCCTGGGGCCACTCCATTGCCGCAGACCCCTGGGGAAAAGTCCTCATGGAGATGGAAGAGAAGCCGGCTGTGAAGGTTGTGGAACTGGAACTGGACGAGGTAAAAAAAGTCCGTGAGCAGCTGCCGCTTCTGAAGCACAGGAGAGGGGATATTTACGCCCTGACCACGTTTTCGTTGTAATTTCCATGCCCATATGGTATTGTATAAGACAGGCAGGAAATCCTGTATCAATATATAGAAAGAAGGTGAAGCTGTGGTTGAGTTAGATCAGTTCAAGAGTATTCTTGCAACATACACAGAGCCATTAGTGGAAGTGAGGGATTCACTTTGACCTCGCTAACAAAGAGCAGAAGGTCGAAGAATTAGAGCGCGAGATGGAGGCGCCTGATTTCTGGGATAATGCGGAAGCATCCCAGATGAAGATGAAACAGTTAAAGAGTCTCAAGGACGATATTGAGACATACCATAATCTGGAAACACAGATGGAAGATATGGAAACCATGATCGAGATGGGATATGAGGAGAATGATCCAGAGATCGTCCCTGAGATCCAGGAAATGCTGGACGAGTTCCAGGCAAGCTTTGACAGCATCCGTGTGAAGACACTCCTTTCCGGAGAGTACGACGGAGAGAATGCCATCATCAAGCTGAACGCAGGAGCCGGCGGTACAGAAGCCTGCGACTGGTGCGGAATGCTTTACCGTATGTACAGCAGATGGGCGGAGAAGAAAGGCTTTGCGCTGGAGGTCCTGGATTACCTTGACGGTGATGAGGCCGGTGTGAAATCCGTAACCTTCCAGGTGAACGGAGAGAACGCCTACGGTTATCTGAAATCCGAGAAGGGTGTTCACCGTCTTGTACGTATTTCTCCGTTTAATGCAGCAGGAAAGAGACAGACCTCTTTTGTATCCTGCGATGTTATGCCGGATATCAAGAAGGATCTGGATGTTGAGATCAATGATGACGATATCCGTATCGATACCTACCGAAGCAGTGGTGCCGGTGGACAGCATATCAACAAGACATCCTCTGCGATCCGTATCACCCATTTCCCGACAGGAATCGTGGTACAGTGCCAGAATGAACGTTCTCAGCACATGAACAAGGACAAGGCCATGCAGATGCTGAAGGCCAAGCTGTATCTGCTGAAACAGCAGGAAGCCGAGGAGAAGCTTTCCGGCATTCGAGGCGAAGTGACAGATATCGGCTGGGGAAACCAGATCCGTTCCTATGTCCTGCAGCCATACACCATGGTAAAAGACCATAGAACCAATGAAGAAACCGGTAATGTTGACGCAGTTCTGGACGGTGGTATTGACATTTTTATCAATGCATACCTGAAATGGATCGCGCTGGCGAAAAAGAAAGAATAACATTACTGTCACGGAACCCCATAAAGACAGAGAAAAGGACTCCGCAGGCAAAAAAGCGCTTGTGGAGTTTCTTTTATTATGATAATATATCTCTTGTACAAAAACAGTTGTCTTTATGAAACGGACAGGAGGCTGCTGGCCACAATGTGAACAGCAGTTAGAGAGGTTGCTATGCAGAAACAGGTTGAAAAGAAAAAATACTATGTAGTAAGAGAACGGGCAGTGCCGGAGGTACTTCTCAAGGTGGTTGAGGCCAAGAGACTGCTGGAATCCAAACGGGTGGCTACTGTTCAGGAAGCTGCTGAAAGGACCGGGATCAGCCGCAGTTCTTTTTACAAATATAAGGACGATATTTTTCCTTTCCACGAGGAGACCAAGGGAAAGACCATCACCTTTATCATTCAGATGGACGATGAGCCGGGGCTTTTATCAATGGTGCTGCAGACGATTGCCCGTTTTCACGGTAATATCCTGACCATACATCAGAGTATTCCCATTAACGGAGTCGCAACGCTGACGCTGAGCGTTGACATCCTTCCGGGAGAAGGTGACGCAGAGGCTATGGTGGAGAATATTGAGCAGAGAGACGGTATACACTATTTGAAAATTTTAGGCAGGGAGTAAGCATATGATAAACATAGCAGTATTAGGCTACGGTACAGTAGGAAGCGGAGTTGTTGAAGTCATCAACACCAATCATGAGAGCATTAACAAGAGAGCTGGAGATGAGATTAACATCAAGTACGTTCTTGATTTAAGAGATTTTCCGGGAGATCCGGTTGAGAAAGTTCTGGTTCATGATTATGAAGTGATCGTAAACGATCCGGAGGTAGATATTGTTGTTGAGGTTATGGGCGGGATCGAGCCGGCTTATACCTTTGTAAAAAGAGCGCTTCAGGCAGGAAAGAGCGTAAGCACATCCAATAAGGCTCTGGTAGCCAAGCATGGTTCCGAGCTCATGGAGATCGCAAAAGAAAAAAATATCAATTTCCTTTTTGAGGCAAGCTGCGGCGGCGGTATCCCGATCATCCGCGCACTGAATTCTTCACTGACAGCAGATGAGATCGATGAGATCACAGGAATCCTTAACGGAACCACCAACTACATGCTTTACAAGATGAGCACAGAGAACTGTGATTTTGATACGGTTCTGAAGGAAGCTCAGGCAAAGGGCTATGCAGAGGCAGATCCGACTGCAGACGTAGGAGGTGCTGACGCATGCCGTAAGATCGCCATCCTTTCTTCACTTGCATACGGAAAATTCCTGAATTACGAGGATATTTATACAGAAGGAATCACAAAGATCACACCGGCAGATATGGAATATGCAAAAGAGCTTGGCATGACTATCAAGCTTCTTGCCACAAGCCGCAGGATCGGAGATTCTTTCTATGCAATGGTAGCGCCGTTCCTGGTAGGCCAGAGTAGCCCGCTTTACAGTGTAAATGATGTGTTCAATGCAGTATTTGTGCACGGAAATGTTCTTGGAGATGCCATGTTCTACGGAAGCGGAGCAGGTAAGCTTCCGACTGCAAGTGCAGTAGTTGCAGATGTTGTGGATGAAGCAAAGCATCTCCACAGAAATATCATGACAAACTGGAGCAGCTATGCCCTGAAGCTTATGGATATGGATGAAGTTGAGGGACGTTTCTTCGTACGTGTGTCTGATACTACTATGGATGAAGTGGAAAAAGCTTTTGGTGATGTACAGACCATCGAGCCGGATGACCTTCCGGACGAATTCGGATTTATCACACCGGTGATGAAGCAGGCTGAATATTATGAGAAGATCAGCAAGCTCACCGGAAAAGTACTGGCAATGATCCGTGTAAAGGATTGATGTCGAAGGGAAGAAAAGAACATGTTGATTGTAAAAAAATTCGGCGGTACTTCTGTGGCAAACAAAGAGCGTATCTTTAATGTTGCCAGAAGATGTATCGAAGATTACAAAAAAGGAAACGACGTGGTGGTCGTGCTTTCTGCAATGGGTAAGTATACCGATGAGCTGATCACCATGGCAAAGGATATCAATGACAAACCTCCGAAACGTGAGATGGATATGCTTTTTACCATCGGAGAGCAGATGTCAGTGGCACTGATGTCCATGGCTATGGACAGTCTGGGAGTACCGGCTGTTTCTCTGAACGCCTTTCAGGTAGCTATGCACACAACAAGTGCACATAGCAGCGCACGCCTGAAAAAGATCGATGCGGCACGTATCCGCAGAGAGCTGGATAACCGCAGGATCGTTGTGGTCACAGGCTTCCAGGGCATTGATAAATATAATGACTATACCACACTTGGACGTGGCGGTTCTGATACCACAGCTGTAGCTCTTGCGGCAGCGCTTCATGCAGATGCCTGTGAGATCTATACCGATGTGGACGGTGTTTATACCGCTGACCCGCGTAAGGTTCCGAATGCCCGCAAGCTCAAGGAGATCACTTACGATGAGATGCTGGATCTGGCAACTCTGGGTGCGGGAGTGCTTCATAACCGTTCTGTGGAGATGGCAAAGAAATACGGCGTGCCGCTGGTGGTACGTTCCAGTCTCAACAACAGCGAAGGAACTGTGGTAAAGGAGGAAGTAACAGTGGAGAGAATGCTGATCAGCGGTGTTGCTCTGGATACAGATGCAGTACGTATTGCTGTGATCGGACTTAAAGATTCACCAGGAGTGGCATTTAAGCTTTTTGATACCTTGGCTAAGAAAAATATCAATGTGGATATGATCCTTCAGTCTATCGGCCGTGCCGGAACCAAGGACATTTCCTTTACTGTTGATAAAAATGATTTGGACGATGCAATGGGTGTTCTGGAAGCTAACCAGGCACGCATCGCTTATTCTGAGCTTCATGCGGAGAAAAACATTGCCAAGCTTTCTATTGTAGGAGCAGGTATGATGAGCAATCCGGGTGTTGCTGCAAAAATGTTCGAGAGCCTTTACAATGAGGGTGTGAACATCAATATGATCGCAACATCTGAGATCCGTGTGACGGTTCTCATTAACGAGAAAGATGGCGTACGTGCCATGAATGCGGTACATGATGCGTTTAATCTTGCAGACTAAACAGATGTGAAATATGAGAATATGATATATCTGAAGTAAAAAATGACGGGGCGGAGGCTTGGATGAGTCTCCGCCTTCTATAACGAAGGGATACAGAATTATGAGAAAAAATCTGAAGGGCTGTAAGAAGCTGGCAGGGGAAACTCTGGCCGGTAATTTTACGGTCCCTGTGATCGGGAGTATTGCGGTTGCGGCGATGAGCGCAGTTTCAAGCTATATTTCTACAGCACTTTTTCCGGGAGATTCCCTGTATGCGATCATTGGAGGAGAGGTATTCAGCTTTGTCCTTTCTCTGGTGATCTGTATTTTTTCCGCAGGACTTTACCGGATCTATCTGAATATTTCCAGAAGGGAAGCCTACTCTTTCGGAGACCTTCTGTACTTTTTCAGCCATCAGCCGGATCATGTGATCGTGGCATCCTTTGTGCTGGCATTGATCAATCTGGTGACATCACTTCCACTGGCGTGGTTTTCTTTTACAAGCAATATGGGAAATACAACGGAGGAGCAGATGAACTGGGCAGTAACTTACATGCTGCTCACACTTCTCGGGTTCGCGCTGAACCTGCTGGCAGCTATGCCGTTCACCATGAGCTATTACATCCTGTCCGATAATTCGGACATAAAAGGAGTGCAGGCACTGAAAGCCAGTGCAAAGCTTATGAAGGGACATTACTGGGAATATATGAAAATGCTCTTAAGTTTTGTTCCGTGGATCATTTTTTCCATATTTACATTGTATCTGGCACTGATCTGGCTGGTGCCTTATATAGAAACCTGTATGGCAGTTTTCTATCGGAATATTTCCGGAGAGTTTGATGAACCTCCGGTGGATTCTTATCCCCCGGTAACTCCGATCCCGCAGTTCCACGATGAAACCGAAGCCTGATCGCCTTCCGGAGGATGTTTTCCCTTTCCGGGAGGATGCATGAAACGCAGGTGATGCCCTTTCCGGGAGGATGCATGAAACGCAGGTGATGCCCTTTCCGGGGGATGCTTGAGACGCAGGTACTTTCCCTTTCAGGGGGACCATTTTGGCATGGGCAGGTACGAGGGGGAAAGCACTCAAAGTTGCGAAGCCCGCTTTTCCCCCTCGAGCTCCCCCTTTCCGGGCACGCAGCTATTGTAGGCTGTAGAAATATGTGAAGATATTGGAGGGGCGATGGATTCTACTACGTTGGCTGTGGAAGGTTGAGCCGATTTATGCTGACGTAAATATATTGGCGAAGCCTGTTCCTGAATAACAGCGATACACCAC
>NZ_JAMOYY010000023.1:0-49915 GCF_023669475.1 Blautia sp. MB18-30
AAGTTATATTAAGTATTAAAAATATACATTTTAATTATATGACGTTTTGTGTTAGAATATAGGACGAAAAGGGTAACAGAGGAATGTTAACCCGGAAATGGATAACGATCAGAAAGGAACTTGTTTTATGGATAAGGGAACAATTTTTAAATTTCATAATGACCTTGATACCGATCAGATCATTGCATCCCAGTATCTGCTTCTGCCGAATCTGGATGAAATGAAGGGCCACACATTTGAATCACTGGATCCGGATTTTTCCAAAAAGGTTAAACCGGGAGATTTTGTAGTTGGAGGAGAGAACTTCGGATGCGGATCCTCCAGAGAGCAGGCACCGGGTGTTCTTAAGGCACTTGGAGTAAAGGCAGTTATTGCGAAATCTTTTGCCCGTATTTTTTTCCGCAATGCCATTAATATCGGACTTCCGGCAATTGTCTGTAAGGATCTTCCGGATGCTGTGAAGACAGGAGATACCCTGGAGCTTCATATGTCCGAGGGAACTGCTGTTGCCAATGGTAAGACTTATTCCTGCACAAAACTGCCGGAATACATGCAGAATATACTGAATCAGGGCGGCCTTATCGCTTCTCTGAACCGTGAGGAGGAATAAGAGATGGGAATGACGATCGCAGAAAAAATCATCGCGGCAGCGGCTGGAGTGGACAGTGTAAAACCCGGAGATATCTATACAGTTTCACTGGATCATCTGATGAGTAATGACGGAACCACACATCTGACTGTTGATATGTACAACAATAAATTAAAAAATCCTCATATTGCAGATACAAAGAAGCTGGTATTTATCGTAGACCATAACGTACCGTCTGACAGCCCGAAAACAGCGGCATCCCAGAAAAAGATGAGAGATTTTGCAAGAGAAAATAATATTGATTTCTGGGAAGGAAAGGGTGTCTGCCACCAGATCATGATCGAGAATTATGTCCGTCCGGGACAGTTGATCTTCGGTGCTGACAGCCATACCTGTTCCTACGGAGCACTTGGTGCTTTCGGTACCGGTGTAGGATGCACAGATTTCCTTTACGGAATGGTAACCGGAACATCCTGGGTCATGGTTCCGGAAACCGTAAAATTTAACCTGACAGGGAAGCTTCCTGAGGGCGTTTACGCAAGAGATCTGATCCTTACCATTATCGGCGAGATCGGGGCAAACGGCTGCAACTATCAGGCAATGGAGTTTGCCGGTGAGGGCGCCAGAACATTAAGCATCAGCGACCGTATGGCACTTTGCAACATGGCTGTTGAGGCCGGTGCGAAGACAGGGATCTTTGAGGCTGATGATAAAGCTCTGGAATATCTGAAAGAGCATGGACGTGAGCCAAAAGCGGTATATCACAGCGATCCGGATGCTGTTTACGCAAGAGAGTATACCTTTGATCTTTCAAAAGTTCGTCCGGTTGTAGCGAAGCCAGACTTTGTTGACAATGTGGTTCCGGCTGAGGAAACCTGCGGCATCAAGATCAACGAAGCGTTCCTTGGCTCCTGCAATAACGGCCGTATTGAAGACCTCCGTGTAGGCGCAGAGGTGATCAAAGGCAAAAAAGTTGCAGAGGGAGTTCGTTTCCTGGTTGTTCCTGCAAGCCAGACCATCTATCGTCAGGCATTAAAGGAGGGGCTTATCGATATCTTCATGGAAGCAGGGGCTATTGTTATGAACCCGAACTGCAGTGTATGCTGGGGAAGCTGCCAGGGTGTTATCGGCGAGAATGAGGTCCTGATCAGCACAGGAACCCGTAATTTCAAGGGACGTGCAGGTCATCCGAGCTCCAAGGTTTACCTGGGATCTGCGGCAACAGTTACTGCATCTGCCGTTGCAGGTGAGATCGCAATTGCTGACAGAGTATAAGAGTTTCAGAAAAGATTTAAATAATATATTCAGAAATTATCAGAGGATGATCCGTTTCGGCGTGGGTTCTTATAACAGGGCAGACAGAAAACATTTGCCTGATGATACGGAACGGAATAAACAGGAGATATACATATGGAAGCATTTACAGGAAAAGTATGGGTACTTGGTGATGATATCGATACGGATATCATTATCCCGACAGAGTACCTTGCACTGAAAACCATTGACGATATGAAACAGTACGGATTCAGTCCCCTTCGTCCGGAGCTGGCCGGACAGATCCAAAAGGGCGACATTATTGTAGCAGGAAAGAACTTCGGATGCGGATCCTCCAGAGAGCAGGCACCGGAGATCATCAAGGCACTGGGTGTGCAGTGTGTCATTGCGAAATCTTTTGCCCGGATCTTTTTCCGCAACTCCATTAACAACGGCCTTCTTCTTATTGAGCAGCCGGATCTTCATGACAATGTAAAAGAGGGAGATCAGGTTACGGTAGTAATGAATGAGCATGTAGAGCACAATGGAAAACAGTACCCGATCGCTTCTCTTCCAGAGAATCTGATGGATATCATCCAGGCTGGCGGACTGGTAAAAGCCATGCGTAAGCTGAACGGCCTGGACTAAAAAAACGGAGAGGAGAGAAATAATGGGCGAGACGATCATTGAAAAAATTATCAGACATAATACAGGCAAGGCAGTAAAGCCTGGTGATATCGTGACGGTCAATGTGGACAGAGTGATGATCCATGATATCTTTATTCCGTTTGTAGCGGAAAAATTTGAGGAGATGGGCTTTCAGAAGCTGTGGGATCCGGACAAGGTTGTTCTGATCTATGACCATCTTGTACCGGCAAGTCAGCAGGATGATACCAGACATTTCCATGTGGGAGATGCTTTTGCAGCTAAATATGGCATGAAAAACGTACACAGAAGTGACGGTATCTGTCATCAGCTTATGACTGAGGCAGGTTATGTTAAACCCGGTAATATTGTATTTGGCACAGACAGCCATACCACGACTTATGGATGTGTCGGTGCGTTTTCTTCCGGCATCGGTTACACAGAGATGGCCAGCATCCTGGGAACAGGAACCATGTGGATCAAGGTTCCGGAAACCATAAAGGTTGTGATCGACGGAGAACTTCCGGAGAATGTCATGTCCAAGGATATCATCCTCCGCCTGATCGGTGACCTTCGTGCAGATGGAGCTACTTACCGTGCTTTGGAATTTTCCGGAAGCACCATTGAAAATATGTCTGTGGCAAGCCGTATGACTATGGCGAATATGGCAATTGAGGCCGGTGCGAAATGTGCACTTTTCACACCGGATGAGAAGACAGCTGCTTACTGCAACGTAGAGCTTGATGATTATCAGAAGAGTCTTGTGGGAGATGAGGATGCTGTCTACATGAAGACCATAACTTATAAAGCAGAGGATTTTGTGCCGGTAATGGCATGTCCGTCTCAGGTGGACAAGATCCGTGATGTCAGTGAGCTTCAGGGTGAGACCATCGACCAGGTATTCATCGGTTCCTGTACCAACGGACGTCTGGAGGATCTTATGGCGGCAGCAGAGGTGCTGAAGGGCAAAAAGGTTGCAGACTTTGTAAAGCTGATCGTGACTCCTGCCAGCCGCAAAATTTACTGTCAGGCTATTGAGCTTGGCATTCTGGATACTCTTGCGGAAGCAGGGGCTATCATTACACATCCGGGCTGCGGACTTTGCTGCGGAAGGACCGGCGGAATCCTGACAGACGGTGAAAAGGTCGTGGCAACCAACAATCGTAATTTCCTGGGACGTATGGGAACTTCCAAGGTTCAGATCTATCTGGCATCTCCGAAAACAGCAGCAGCCTGTGCCGTTGCAGGCAAGATCGTAATGCCGGAATAAGAAGCAGAAGATTCTGAGAGAAATACTGTTGCCAGAAACAGATAAAGAAACGTATGAGAAAGACAGATTTTCGCAGAGGCGTCAGTCTGTCTTTTTTTACCGGATCAGAAGGATCCGGGATAAGTCATTTTTACAGAAAATGGGATTTATTGTATTATAATAACAGCCAGTGTGACAACATAACATATATTACATAAGACTCGAGGGATAAGGGTATGGAGAAAAGATCAACCATCAGTAAAAAGACACTGAAGATCATACTTGGGATCTGCATTGGCGTAACAATCCTGGCAGTGGCAGGGTTATTTGTCTATACATACTTGGCAGATCACAATACGCTGGGACGGAAGATTTCCATATGGGGAGTGGATGTTTCCGGACTGGATGCAAAGCAGGCAGAAGAAAAGATCACTGCGGAATTTGCAGATCGTCCGGTATCCTTTCAGGAAAATGATCAGGAAGTTTACAGTACTACTTTGAAAGAGCTGGGCTACAGTCTCAATGAAGAAGCCCTTCTGAGTAAGCTTACAGAAATTCAGAAACAGCGGGAAGAGAGCCGGAAGCTTTTTCCAAAGGAAGAAAATATAGAACCGGAATGTCAGATCGAGGAAGATGAGGAGCAGGAAAAGCAGGCTCTCGATCTTTCAAATTTCGGTACGGAAGAAAGAAAAGCTTCTGTTGATGCAGCCATTCAGTACGATAAGGAGAAAAAAGAATTCACCCTTGTGAAGCAGGTACAGGGGACGGAGATCGATCCGGATAAGCTGGAGACTACCGTGGACACAAATCTGAACGCAGCATTTGATACGGCTCTGCTTGGGGATATCATTACAGTACCGATCAACAAGCATGTGTATGTAAGTCCGACTGTCACTGCAACAGAGGATATGAAAAATAAGGTTACAGACCTGAACAGCCAGCTGAAGAAATACCGCAGCAGTACAGTAACTTATACATTCGGAAGTGAAACGGCTGTTCTGGATTCCGATACGATCACATCCTGGCTGAAGGCTGAAGGGGAGACGCTGACTTTAGATGAAGAAGCCATTAAAGCCTACATCAGTGAGCTTGCCAACAAATACAATACCATTTATGTTCCCCGCACCTTTCATACATCTACGGGAACGGATGTGACCATTGAGGGAAATGAGTACGGATACCGGATCGATCAGGACGGAGAATATGCTCAGCTTCTGGAAGACCTGAAAAGCGGTACTGCTGTAACAAGAGAGCCTGTTTACAGCAAAAAAGGATACCAGAGAAACGGAACAGACGATCTGGCAGGCAGTTACATAGAGGTCAGTCTGGATGCACAGCATTTGTGGCTGTATAAGGACGGAAGCCTTGTGACGGAAACAGATATTGTCAGCGGTAAGCCGGTGAAGGGGCGTGAAACATATCGTGGTGCATGGCCGATCGCCTACAAGGCGAGTCCCTTTAACCTTACCAGCAATGAATATGGTTACGATGTAAAGGTTAATTACTGGATGCCTTTTGTCTACGGACAGGGACTTCATGATGCGTCTTGGCAATCATCCTTTGGCGGGAACCGTTATAAAACCAACGGAAGCCACGGCTGCATCAATCTGCCTAAGGATCAGGCAGCACTGATCTATAACACCATTGATGCAGGTTATCCGATCATTATTTACTGATAGGAGCAAAAAAGCTTCGGAGAGATCCGGAGCTTTTTTTATGCCCGAAAATGAAAATTATCATGGAAGCAGGATCGTAAATGATAAGGTTTTTCAAAAGTACGTTAAAAAAAACACAAAAAAATATCGAAAAAGCCTTGTCGAAACAGAAATAACGTGATATGATGATTTCGGAAATCGAGCTAATACACTTCTTAATTGCGGAGGAAGAGTGTTTTTCTCTTTTATTTGGGTGCAAATTGATAAAAAAACTCAAATAAGTGTTAGTTGAGATTTCATTTTTTTATTCATGTATCGTTAAAAAAAAGACAATATATGAACAAGAATATCTACTAGAAACGTCAGATTTTAGACTAAGAAAGGATAATGAAAGGTATGAAGTACAGTTATTATCCGGGTTGCACCCTGAGAACAAAGGCCAAAGATCTGGATGAGTATGCCAGAGCCAGTGCCACAGCCCTTGGGTTTGAGCTTGAGGAGATCGAGGACTGGCAGTGTTGTGGTGGTGTTTATCCGCTTGGCACAGACGAGATCGCCACAAAGCTTTCTTCCGTCCGTGCGTTAAACCAGGCAAAAGAAAAAGGCCAGGATCTGGTGACAATCTGTTCAGCCTGTCATCATGTGATCAAGCGTGTCAATGATGATATGAAAAATGTGGAAGATATCCGGATCAGAGCCAACAATTATATGCAGTTGGAAGCTCCCTATGAAGGAGAGACAACCGTTCTCCATTATCTGGAGGTTCTCCGGGACAGAGTCGGTTTTGATAAACTGAAAGAAAAAGTAGTAAATCCTTTTACCGGAAAGAAGATCGGAGCCTATTACGGATGTCTGCTTCTGAGACCTGGAAAGATCATGGCATTTGATGATCCGGAAAATCCAAGGATCATGGAGGATTTTATCCGTGCCCTTGGCGCTGAGCCTGTGATCTATCCTTACAGAAATGAATGCTGTGGAGGATATATATCCCTGAAAGAAAAAGAAATGTCACAGAATATGTGTGAAAAGATTGAAGAAAGCGCAGCAGGCTTTGGCGCAGATATGCTGATCACTGCCTGTCCGCTCTGCAAATACAATCTGAATAAAAATTCCGGAAATAAAATGCCGGTTTACTATTTTACAGAGCTTCTGGCAGAAGCCCTTGGCGTCAAAGAGGAGGTGGCAAAATGAGAGATAACCATTCTGCTGCGGAAAAAATAAAGGAGATCAGCGGGACCAATCCTCTGAAATGTATGAAGTGTGGCAAATGCTCTGCTACCTGCCCATCCTTTGACGAGATGGATATCAAGCCTCATCAGTTTGTGTCCTACGTGATCAATGAAAATATCGAAGCACTTGTAAATTCAGCATCTCTGTGGAAATGTCTTTCCTGTTTTGCCTGTGTGGAGCGCTGTCCGCGAGACGTAAAACCCGGAAAGATCATTGACGGGGCAAGACAGCTGGTTGTTCGGGAAAAAGGCGGAGACTATCTTTCACCAAATGAAATTCCGGAGCTTCTTGATCCGGAGCTTCCTCAGCAGCTGCTTGTAAGTGCGTTCAGAAGATACAGGAGGTGAGAAAGTGCAGAGAATCGGTGTATTTGTCTGTCATTGCGGAAGTAATATTGCCGCTACGGTAGACGTGAAAAAAGTTGTGGAGATCATTGCAAAAGAGCCAGGAGTTGTCCATGCAGAAGATTATCAGTATATGTGTTCTGAAGCAGGACAGTCCAGGATCCAGGAAGCCATCCGTGAAAAAAATCTCACAGGAGTGGTTGTCTGTTCCTGTTCTCCGCGTATGCATGAGGCAACTTTCCGTAAAGCAGCGGAAAAGGCCGGCCTGAATCCATATATGGTGGAGATCGCAAATATCCGTGAGCACTGTTCCTGGATCCACAAGGATATGCAGGAGGCTACGGAGAAGGCCGTGATCCTTGCAAGAGCAGCAGTAGCAAAAGTCAATTTAAATGCTCCTCTTCAGCCGGGAGAAAGCCAGGTTACAAAGAGAGCCCTGATCATCGGAGGCGGTATCGCCGGAATCCAGACGGCTCTTGATATTGCCGATGCAGGCTATGAAGTTGATATTGTGGAAAAAACACCAAGTATCGGCGGAAGAATGTCACAGCTTGACAAAACCTTCCCTACTCTGGATTGCTCCGCATGTATCCTTACTCCAAAAATGGTGGAGGCTGCAGCTCACGAAAAGATCAATATCTATACATACAGTGAAGTAGAAAAAGTTGCAGGTTTTGTAGGAGATTTTACTGTTGATATCCGCAAAAAAGCGCGAAGTGTCAACATGGACAAATGTACAGGCTGTGGAGTCTGCCAGGAAAAATGTCCTTCCAAAAAGATTCCAAATGAGTTCAACAGAGGGCTGAACAACCGGTCAGCTATTTATACTCCGTTTGCACAGGCGATTCCAAATGTTCCTGTGATCGACAGAGAGCATTGCCTGAAATTTAAGACAGGCAAATGTGGTGTCTGCTCCAAAGTATGTCAGGCAGGAGCCATTGATTACGATCAGCAGGATGAGATCGTAACACAGAAATACGGAGCGATCGTGGTGGCAACCGGATTTGATACCATCAAGCTTGACAAATACGATGAATACGCATACAGCCAGAGCAAGGATGTGATCACATCTCTGGAGCTGGAGCGTATCATGAATGCTGCAGGACCTACAAAAGGACATCTTGAGCGCCTTTCCGATGGAAAAGCACCGAAGGAGATCGTATTTATCCAGTGTGTTGGAAGCCGTTGCTCCGATGACCGTGGAAAGCCATACTGTTCCAAGATCTGCTGTATGTACACAGCTAAGCATGCCATGCTGATCCGTGATAAATATCCGGATACCAATGTGACGGTATTTTATATTGATGTCCGTACACCTGGTAAAAACTTCGATGAGTTTTACAGAAGAGCAGTTGAGCAGTATAACGTAAACTACATCAAAGGTCAGGTAGGAAAAGTAATTCCGCAGCCGGATGGAACACTTCTTGTTCAGGGCTCGGATCTTCTTGATAATAAGCAGATCTTCAAGAAAGCAGATATGGTAGTTCTTGCAACAGCCATTGAGCCAAATCCGGATGTACGTAAGATCGCTACCATGCTTACTGCAAGTATTGACACCAACAATTTCCTTACAGAAGCCCATGCAAAGCTTCGTCCTGTAGAATCACCGACAGCAGGAATTTTCCTTTCCGGTGTATGCCAGGGGCCAAAGGATATCCCGGAGACAGTTGCCCAGGCAGGAGCTGCGGCTGTAAAGGCCATAGGGCTTCTTGCAAAGGACAAGCTGACAACCAATCCATGTACGGCAAAATCCGACGAGCTTCTCTGTAACGGATGCTCTACCTGTGCAAATGTATGTCCTTACGGAGCGATTTCCTATGAGGAGAAACAGGTCAACGATCACGGTATCCGTGAGACAAGAAGAGTTGCGGTTGTCAATACAGCACTTTGCCAGGGCTGCGGTGCCTGCACAGTAGCCTGCCCGTCAGGAGCCATGGACCTTCAGGGCTTCTCCAACAGACAGATTATCGCGGAGGTGGATGCAATATGTCGATAGAAACAAAGGAAGAATTCAGACCAAAGATCGTGGCATTCTGCTGTAACTGGTGCAGTTACGCCGGAGCAGACCTTGCCGGAAGCAGTCGTTTGAGCTATCCGGCGGATGTAAAGATCATCCGTGTTCCATGTTCCTGCCGTGTCAATCCCATGTTCATCCTCCGTGCCTTTGAAAAAGGAGCCGATGGTGTGATCATGTGCGGATGCCATCCGGGAGACTGTCATTACAGTACCGGAAACTATTATGCAAGAAGACGTATGACACTTCTGTTTTCAATGCTGGATTATATTGGTGTGGAAAACGGAAGAACACGTGTGGAATGGGTATCTGCCGCAGAGGGCGTGAAATTTTCACAGACTATGAATGAGTTTGTTGAGAAGATCCATTCACTTGGTAAAAACGTGAGATTGGAGGATATAAGATGCAGGAGCTGATAAAACGTGCAAAAGAACTGCTTGCAGATGGCACGGTAGTCCGGGTTCTTGGGTGGAAAGCCGGAGATCTTGCCTTTAATCCGGAACCAGCCTATTTTGAAACACCGGAATCTCTGGAGGATTTTGTTTATGATGGATTCTGCGGTGCCAATTTAAGCAAATATATGATCGAAGCTTCCAAGCTGGAAGGAAAAACCATGGTCTGTCTGAAGCCCTGCGATACATATAGCTTTAACCAGCTTTTGAAAGAGCATCGTGTAGACAGAGAAAAAGCCTATATCGTAGGTGTTGGCTGTAAAGGAAAGCTGGATATTGAAAAGATCCGCAAAATGGGGATCAAGGGTATCCGGGGAATTTCCGGAGCAGAGATTACCGGAGATGCAGAGACATTGACTGTGGATACTGTTTACGGAGAAAAAACCTGTGCATACAAAGATGCCATGCTGGAACGCTGCCATGTATGTAAAGGAAAAGAGCATAAAATTTACGATGAACTGATCGGTGAGTCAAAGGAGACAAAGGACACTGACCGTTTCGCAGAAGTTGAGCGGATCGAGGCAATGAGTCCGGAAGAAAAATTTGCATTCTGGCAGAGCGAGCTGAGTAAATGTATCCGCTGTAATGCCTGCCGTAATGTATGTCCGGCCTGCAGCTGCCGCAAATGCGTTTTTGACAGCAACAAGTTCGACAGCGCCCAGAAGGCAAATGTGGATTCCTTTGAGGAAAAGATGTTCCATGTGATCCGTGCCTTCCATGTAGCCGGAAGATGTACGGACTGTGGCGAGTGCAGCAGAGTCTGCCCGCAGGGAATTCCCCTTCATCTGTTTAACCGTAAGTTTATCAAGGATATTGATGCGTTTTACGGTGAGTATCAGGCAGGCGAGGATGCGGAGTCAAAGGGTCCGCTTACCAGCTTTACCTTTGAGGATGTAGAGCCAGGGATCGTGGCAGAAAGGGGATAATGTATGTATAAGATCGCAGTAGAAAATCTGCCGGCATTATTCCGGAAAATTGCCGCAGACCAGGAATTATATTTACCGGTAAAGGTAAGTGAACAGGTGAACTTCAAGGCATGGAGCGAGGATGCAGAAGTTTCCCTTGAAACACTGAAAACCGTGAAATCACCGAAGGATGCTTTCTTTCCGCAGAGTGAAAATCTCTATACCTGTAAAAAGGACGGAAAAAATATCAGCATTGAGCCTCAGGCGCTGAAAGACCAGAATTTTGTCGTATTCGGAATGAGAGCCTGTGATGTACAGGGGGTGAAGGTTCTCGACAAGGTATTCCTTGGGGATCCGGTGGATACTTTTTACCAGGCAAGAAGAGAACATGGAACTATCGTATCTCTTGCCTGTCATGAACCGGAGGAAAGCTGCTTCTGTAAAGTATTTGGCATTGATGCTGCAGATCCGGAAGCAGATGTTGCAGCCTGGATCATCGAGGGAGAGCTTTTCTGGAAGCCTCTCACAGAAAAGGGAAATGCTCTGACAGAAGCTGTGAAGGAGCTTTTGACAGATGCTGATGAGACAAAGGTAGAAGAGGAGAAGAAGGCGATCCGTGGTATTATCGAGCTTCTTCCATATACACATCTTTCACTGGAAGGATGGGCGCAGGAAGAATACATGGACCGTTTCAATTCTCCTGTATGGGAGAAACTGTACAAGCCTTGTCTTGCCTGCGGAACCTGTACCTTCGTATGTCCGACCTGTCAGTGCTATGACATTAAGGATTACGACACAGGGCACGGTGTTCACCGTTACCGCTGCTGGGATTCCTGCATGTACTCTGATTTTACCATGATGGCTCACGGAAACAACCGTACCAGCCAGATGCAGAGATTCCGTCAGAGATTTATGCATAAGCTTGTTTATTATCCGTTAAATAATGACGGCATGTTCTCCTGTGTTGGCTGCGGCCGCTGCGTGGAGAAATGTCCGGAATCTTTAAATATCGTAAAAGTCATCAAGGCCTTTGAAAAACAGGGAGGTGAAAAGAATGAGTGAATGTACCTGTCATAAAAATTATACACTGGATACGCTGATCCCAAAGGTTGGCGTGATCACCGATATCCGTCAGGAGACACCGGATGTAAAAACCTTCCGTGTGGAAGCTCCGGAGGGTGGAAAGCTTTTCGAGCATATGCCAGGACAGTGTGCCATGGTCTGTGCACCAGGCGTCAGTGAAGGTATGTTTTCCATTACTTCTTCTCCGACTGTAAAGGATTATCAGGAATTCAGCATCAAAAAATGCGGATCCCTTACCGATTATCTCCACAGCCTTCAGGTTGGAGATGAGATCGCAGTCCGCGGACCATACGGAAATCATTTTCCGGTGGAAGATAAGTTAAAGGGAAAAAATCTCCTGTTCATCGCAGGTGGAATCGGTCTGGCACCTCTCCGTTCCGTGATCAATTATGTGCTGGATAACCGTGAGGATTACGGAACAGTAGATATTCTCTATGGTTCCCGTTCCGCAGATGATCTGGTGCAGCTTAAGGAAATCCAGGAAGTATGGATGAAAACAGAAGGTGTAAATGTATATCTTACCATTGACCGCGAGCAGGAAGGCTGGGACGGTCATGTAGGATTTGTTCCGAATTATCTGAAGGAGATTGGTTTTGATACCAATAAGACCGCTCTGGTCTGCGGCCCGCCGATCATGATCAAATTCGTTCTGGCAGGACTGGAAGAGCTGGGCTTCTCCAGAGATCAGGTATATACCACACTGGAGCTTCGTATGAAATGCGGTGTCGGAAAATGCGGCCGCTGCAACATCGGAGACAAATACGTCTGCAAAGACGGCCCGGTATTCCGATGTGATGAGGTGGATGAATTACCTAATGAGTACTAAGTTATAGATTGCACCTTAAGAAACTTTCAAATATATGCGCTGGTTATAGCCAGTACACAGCCATGTGGAACAGCCATCTCGCTAAGATGCCCATTTTAGGAGCGGTTTTAGCGGCGCTGAAATCCAGTACTTACGAAGACTTAGGAGTGAAGGCTCTCCTGAACTCCTTAGTCGCAGTTAGTACTTAGTTCAGCAGAGCGTTGCGACGGGCACGTGTGAGATGGCTGTTCCACATGGCGTACGATTTGGATAAAAGAAAGGACACCAACATGGAAAATAATATGGTAAACGTATATTTTTTCGGTAAAAAATACAGCGTTCCCGGTGATCTGACCATTATGACAGCTATGGAATATGCCGGTTATACATTAAAAAGAGGATGCGGCTGCAGACACGGATTCTGCGGTGCCTGTGCGACCATCTACAGGATCAAGGGACAGAATGAGCTGAAAACCTGTCTCGCCTGTCAGACACAGGTGCAGGAGGGAATGTATGTGGCAAGTATCCCGTTCTTCCCTACAGACAAGAGACTTTATAATATAGAAGATCTTAAGCCGAACCAGCAGGTAATGATGGAGCTTTATCCGGAGATCTACAGCTGCATCGGATGCAATGCCTGCACAAAGGCCTGTACACAGGACTTAAATGTCATGCAGTATATTGCATATGCTCAGAGAGGCGAGCTTGAAAAATGTGCAGAGGAATCCTTTGACTGCGTAAGCTGCGGCTGCTGTTCCGTAAGATGTCCGGCAGGAATTTCCCATCCGATGGTAGGCCTTCTGGCAAGACGTCTCACCGGAAAATATATTGCGCCGAAAAGCGAGCATCTGGAGAAACGTGTGGAAGAGATCCACGAGGGCAAATTTGACGATATGATCGAGAAGATCATGCAGAAGCCGATCACAGAGATGCAGGAACTTTACAACAGCAGAGAAATCGAGAAGTAGGAGGGCGTAAAACATGTATGCACCATATCCAGAAAATATGATGGAATCCATCAAAAAGGTAGAGGCTACAAGAGCGGAGCGTATGGCAACAGAGCCAAGACGTCTGAGTGCAGATGAGAAAGATGCTCTTCTCAAAAAATTCCATCCGGACTATAACCCGGATGCATTTGCAGAGATCAAGGTAGGACCGAACAAGGGACAGAAAGCACCACTGGAACTGACAAAAATGCTCCATTCAGAAAGCCGTCTGCTCAACGAAAAAATCGATCTTACAAAAATCGATTATGATGTAGATGTACTGATCATCGGCGGTGGCGGAGCAGGCTCTTCCTGTGCCATCGAGGCCCACAACGCAGGTGCCAACGTTATGATCGTTACAAAGCTCCGTATCGGTGATGCCAACACCATGATGGCAGAAGGCGGGATCCAGGCAGCAGATAAAGAAAATGATTCCCCGGTACAGCATTATCTGGACTGCTTTGGAGGCGGACATTTTGCAGCAAAACCGGAGCTGGTAAAAAGACTGGTAATGGAAGCCCCGGATGCGATCAAATGGCTCAACGACCTTGGTGTTGAGTTTGATAAAGCAGAAGACGGAACCATGGTCACTACACATGGCGGCGGTACCTCCAGAAAGAGAATGCATGCTGCAAAGGATTATTCCGGATCAGAGATCATGCGTACTATCCGTGATGAGGTCTTAAATCTTAAGATCCCGGTAGTGGAATTTACCTCCGCTGTAGAACTTCTGAAGGATGAAAAAGGTCAGACTGCCGGTGCAGTCCTTCTCAACATGGAAACCGGAGACTATTCCGTTGCAAGAGCAAAAACAGTTGTAATTGCAACCGGTGGTGCAGGAAGAATGCATTATCAGGGATTCCCGACCTCCAATCACTACGGAGCAACTGCTGACGGACTCGTACTTGGATACAGAGCAGGCGCTTCCCTTCTTTACCAGGATTCTATCCAGTATCATCCAACAGGTGCGATCTATCCGTCACAGATCCTTGGTGCCCTGGTAACAGAGAAGGTTCGTTCCGTTGGTGCACAGCTTGTAAATGCAAACGGAGAAGCTTATATTCATCCGCTGGAAACCCGTGACGTAAATGCTTCCGGTGTTATCCGCGAGTGTGAGGAAGGCCGTGGCGTTGAAGTTCCAGGTGGACGAAAAGGTGTATGGCTGGATACTCCGATGATCGAGATCCTGGGCGGTGAGGGAACTATCGAAAAGAGGATCCCTGCCATGTTCCGTATGTATATGAACTACGGCATTGATATGAGAAAAGTCCCGATCGTGATCTACCCGACCCTTCATTATCAGAACGGTGGTCTTGAGATCAACGGAGACGGCTTTACAAAAGAAATCCCGAACCTTCTGGTTGCAGGAGAGGCAGCAGGCGGAATCCACGGAAGAAACCGACTGATGGGCAACTCTCTTCTTGATGTAATTGTATTCGGACGAAATGCAGGTAAAAAAGCAGCTGCCAAATGCAAAGAGGTAGAGCTTGGCACCATGAATCTAGATCATATCAGAAAATATGAAGAGGAACTGAAAAATGCAGGAGTTGATACAGGAGACGTATCTCCTATGCTTCTGCCGAAATATGCCCGCCACGAACGTTAACAATATGTTATGATAATAAAAACATATGAGATAAGCGAAAGGAGTCTATTATGAGAGAAATCGAAGTAACCAGACTTACAGAGGTTATCGAAAAACTCTGTATCGAAGCCAATGAACATCTCCCGGAAGATGTGAAGGATGCTATCAAAACCTGCCGTGCCTGCGAGGACGGTGAGATCGCAAAAGGTGTCCTTGATAACATTATCGAGAATTTTGATATCGCAGACAGTGAGAATGTTCCGATCTGTCAGGATACCGGAATGGCATGCGTATTCCTTGAAATTGGTCAGGATGTCCACTTTACAGGCGGAGATTTAAATGATGCCATCAATGAAGGTGTACGCCGCGGATACGATAAAGGTTACCTGAGAAAATCCGTTGTCAAGGATCCGGTACGCCGTGGAAACACAGGTGATAATACACCGGCTATGATCTATACAGAGATCGTTCCTGGAGATCAGGTGAAAGTAACTGTAGGACCAAAAGGCTTCGGAAGCGAGAATATGAGCCAGATCCGTATGTTCAAGCCATCTGCAGGCCTTCAGGGAATCAAGGATTTCATTCTTGAGGCTGTAGAAACTGCAGGTCCGAACCCATGTCCGCCTATGGTAGTTGGTGTTGGTATCGGAGGAACTTTTGACAAATGTGCACTTCTTGCAAAGAAAGCGCTGATGCGTCCTCTGAATACAGAGAACCCGGATCCTTACTATGCAGATCTTGAGAAAGAGATGCTGGAGAAGATCAACAAGCTTGGTATCGGACCTCAGGGCTTTGGCGGAAAGACCACAGCTATCGGTCTGAACATTGAGACTATGCCTACTCATATCGCAGGTATGCCATGTGCAGTTAACATCAACTGCCATGTAACACGTCATAAAACGGAGGTGCTTTAATATGGAAAGAAGAAAGATCACACTGCCTCTGACAAGAGAGCTGGCAAGAACTCTCCATGCAGGCGACCAGGTTTTACTGACAGGAACTATCTATACATCCCGTGATGCAGGTCACAAGAGAATGTGCGAGGCCCTTGCAAAAGGAGAAAAGATTCCTTTTGACCCTACAGATGCTACCATTTACTATGTAGGTCCGACCCCGGCAAAACCAGGCGAAGTCATCGGCTCCGCAGGCCCTACAACCAGCGGCCGTATGGATGCCTATGCACCGACTATGATGTCCGTAGGCGCCAGAGGAATGATCGGAAAAGGTGCCCGCCTTCCGGAAGTCGTAGATGCAATGAAAAAATATGACGGCGTATATTTCGGAGCCATCGGCGGTGCAGGTGCACTTCTTGCAAAATGCATCAAAAAAGCAGAGCTTATCGCTTACGAAGACCTGGGCGCAGAAGCACTCCGCAAGCTTTATGTGGAAGACATGCCGCTTGTAGTCATCATTGACAGCGAGGGAAATAACCTCTACGAAGAGGGGCGTGCAGAGTACCTGAAAGACCACGCAGAATAATCTTTTGCTCTACAATATGATATTGTGATATATTTCAAAAAGGAATAAAAAGGATAAAAGTCCGACAGTAAATGCTGAAGATCCGTGCAGAAGCATTTGTTGTTGGACTTTTTAATTTGATCCTTTTTGAAAAAACATCATTGATACGATTAACGCAAATGCTGCTGCATAAACATCCACCTCTGTGAAGCATAAAATTTTACCCGGATTTACAATAAATTTAACCATAAATCCGGTTGACAAAACCCGGCCGGGAACGTTATAATGGCCGGGTTGATAAAAAAATTTAAGAAAAAAGGCAGGTGAACAGAATGGACAGTTGTGATTCTCATGGGCGAAGTTGTAGCTCTCAGAGTGAAAGATGGAAAGAACAGAGCGAGATGAGACTGTTCCATTCTGTTTTAAGTGTACAGAATATCTGTGAGAATATTATGTCTGTATATCAGAAGGATATATTTGACAGGATGTATCGGTGCCATCAGAATCTGTACGATATTATTACATTATAATTGTAGCAGGATTATAATAGATATCTTTTTCATTCTTCTCATTCTGAGAATCTTACAGTAAGGCGATCATGTATAAATTCATTTCGCTTTATACTCAAATCCCAAGGAAACACAATCGAAAATCAAACAGCACATAGACATGCTTTAACATGTCTGTTTTTGGTGTGCGTGTTTTGTGCGAAACTATGTGAGGAGGATGAGAAAATGACAAAAAGAAATCAGGATTTTTCAAAAGATATTCTGAGTCTGATCCGAAGCAGTGTTTCTCCGGCAGTTTTAAGTGAAAGGCTGCAGGATTTCCACGAAAACGATCTGGCGGAAGTATTAAGAGAATTAAGCACTGCGGAGCGAAGCAGACTATACCGTATCCTGGAAAGCAGTATGCTGGCAGATGTTTTTGAATATCTGGAGGAAGAAGAAACTGTACAATATCTGGAAGAGATGGATGTAAAAAAAGCGGCAGCCATTCTTTCCAAAATGGAAACCGATGCCCTGGCAGATGTTTTAAAGCAGATCGATAAAGAAAAACGCAAGCTTCTGATCCAGCTTCTGGATGAACAGGTGCGGAAAGATATTGAAATGATCCGTTCCTTTGATGAGGATGAGATCGGAAGCAGAATGACAACGAACTGCATTGTGATCCGTGAAAACCTGACCGTAAAGCAGGCCATGAGTGAGCTGGTTTCCCAGGCGGCAGATAATGATAATATTTCTACGATCTTTGCAGTGACGGACAGAGGGGAGTTTTATGGAGCGCTGGATCTGAAGGACCTGATCACAGCAAGACAGGACCACCCTATGGAAGAGCTGATCGTAACTTCCTATCCATATGTGTATGGTACTGAGCAGATCGACGACTGTATGGAACGGCTGAAGGATTATTCTGAAGATTTCATTCCTGTACTGGACGATGACAATCGTTTCCTTGGAGTGATCACATCCGCAGGGATCATCGATCTGGTAGACGATGAGATGGGAGAGGATTATGCAAAGCTGGCCGGTCTGACTGCAGAGGAAGATCTGAAAGAACCTCTTTTTGAAAGCATGAAAAAAAGAATGCCCTGGCTGATCGTTCTTCTGGGCCTTGGTATGGTGGTATCTTCTGTTGTGGGAATGTTTGAAAAAGTAGTTACCTGTCTGCCGATCATCATGTGCTTTCAGTCTCTGATCCTGGATATGGCAGGAAATGTTGGAACCCAGTCCCTGGCTGTAACTATCCGTGTACTGATGGATGAAACGCTGACGGGCAGACAGAAAGCAGAGCTTGTGCTGAAGGAAATGCGGATCGGTCTTTGCAACGGTGGTCTGCTCGGTATTCTGTCTTTTGTACTGATCGGATTGTATATTTTCTTATTCAAAGGAAAAACACTCGTATTTGCCTATGCGGTATCCGGCTGTATCGGATTATCCCTGCTGGTGGCCATGCTGGTATCCAGTGCAGTGGGAACCTGCATACCGCTGTTTTTCAAAAAGGTTGGTGTGGACCCGGCAGTAGCCTCAGGTCCTCTGATCACTACGATGAATGACCTTGTAGCCGTGATAACATACTATGGAATGAGCTGGATATTCCTGATCGAGATGTTCCACCTGGCTGGCTGAGAGTAAAATGCAGCTATGCTCATAAAAATAGACAGATATCAGAAATCTGTCGAATAACAGAAAAGTTACCAATACAAAAAAATTCCGGATCGAAAGATTCGGGATTTTTCTTTACATACAAACAGAAAGCTATTATAATGAAAGACACGCTTTGCCCGTTTAAAACGTTGCAGAAATAAATACAAACAACGGGCAGAAAAAGAGAACAAAACGATCACATGGGGTGATTGGGGAAAGGAAACAGTAACATGATAGTAACAATGATCGAAAAGGTCTATACATTTCTGTGGGGAGATCTGATAAGGATCCCGCTTCCGGGAGGAAGTACGCTGGGAATCTCACTTCTGATCCTGCTTCTGATTCCGACCGGTATCTATTTTACCATTAGGACAAAGCTTCTGCCGATCCGTCTTTTTCCGGATATGGTACGAGCCCTGTCAGAAAAGAAAAGTGACAAAAATAATCTTTCAGCATTTCAGACGCTGATCGTATCTACAGCTACCCGTGTGGGAATGGGAAACCTGGTCGGTGTGGTAGCTGCGATCTCAGCAGGAGGTGCAGGAGCGGTATTCTGGATGTGGATCACGGCGCTGATTGGTTCCTCTACTGCTTTTATCGAAGCAACCCTGGCACAGCTCTATAAAGAAAAGGATCCTCTTTATGGTGGCTACAGGGGCGGTCCTGCCTACTATATCCACCGTTACTGGGAAGAAAAACAGGGCAGAAAACGAAAAAAGGTTCTGCTTTCCGTTCTGTTTGCCATTTCCGGCCTGATCTGCTGGTGTGGGATCAGTCAGGTTATCAGCAATTCCGTCACGGCGTCTTTCAAAAATGCTTTTGATATTCCGCCGATGTATACTACCATCGTGCTGGTAGTGATCGCAGCTGTGATCGTGCTTCGGAAGAATGCAACGGTTAAAGTTCTGGATCTTCTGGTGCCGGTGATGGCAGTGCTTTATTTTGTGATCACGCTGTTTATTATATTTACAAATCTTGGAAGTATGCCGGGAGTATTTAAACGGATTTTTGAAGAAGCTTTCGGATTTCGTCAGGCTGTTGCCGGCGGATTTGGCGTCGTGCTGATGAATGGAGTAAAAAGAGGTCTGTTTTCCAATGAGGCGGGAAGCGGCTCCGCTCCCTGTGCAGCAGCGGCAGCAGAATGTGACAGTCCGGTAAAAGCCGGATTTGTCCAGGCCCTGGGTGTATTTGTGGATACGATCGTAATCTGCAGCTGTACAGCTATGATCATGCTTCTGGCCCCGGAAGATCTGGTACAGGGGCTTTCCGGAATGGAACTTCTTCAGACTGCCATGCATTATCATATGGGGCAGTTTGGAGTGATCTTTATTGCTGCAACACTGTTTATGTTCAGCTTTTCCACATTCCTGGGAATCCTGTTTTATGCAAGAGGCAATGTGGCTTATCTTTTCGGTGATAACTGGGGTTCACAGACAGGATATAAGGTGCTGGCACTGGTGATGCTGTTTATCGGTGGGATCGCGGCTTACACATTTGTATGGGATCTGGGAGATGTAGGAATCGGCCTGATGACGATCTTTAATATTTTCATGCTGTATCCTCTTGGGGAAAAAGCACTGAAAGAGCTGAAGATCTATGAATCGGAAAAGAAGAAAAAATAAAACTGTTTACAGACCTTGAGAGCATATGGTAATATCAGGGTAAAGCGCTAAAAGATTAAAGAGTTCTGACAGCCGGAAGGAGTCAGACTCTGTGAAATATCAACGGTAAGTTGGATCAAGAGGAGGATATGAAAGATGTATATTACATGTCTGGACGTAGAAGGTGTACTGGTACCGGAGATCTGGATCGCATTTGCAGAGGCAAGCGGAATCCCGGAGCTCAAGAGAACAACCCGTGATGAGCCGGATTATGATAAGCTGATGAACTGGAGACTTGGAATTTTGAAAGAACATGGTCTGGGACTGAAAGAGATCCAGGAGACTATTGCAAAGATCGATCCCCTTCCGGGAGCAAAGGAATTTCTGGATGAGCTGAGATCTTTTTCCCAGGTGATACTGATCAGTGATACCTTTACACAGTTTGCAACTCCGCTGATGGAGAAGCTTGGACGGCCGACACTTTTCTGTAATTCCCTGGAAGTAGCAGAGAACGGAGAGATCACAGGCTTTAAGATGCGCTGTGAGAAATCTAAGCTGACAACTGTGAAGGCACTGCAGTCCATGGGATTTGAGACTATCGCAAGCGGAGATTCCTACAATGATCTCGGAATGATCCAGGCAAGCAAAGCAGGATTCCTTTTCCGCAGCACAGAGCAGATCCGTGCAGATCATCCGGAAATTCCGGCTTACGAAGAGTACGATGAACTTCTTGCAGCGATCAGAGAAGCAATGAAATGAAGAAGGGAAAGTCGGAATGATCAACGAAAGAATTGTGATCGAAGAAAAAACAAAGGACTATAATGAGGCATGGATAGAGACCTATTTCTGGCAGGAGTCGGAAGAACTCTATCCGGGACAGAAGCGTCCGGTCATAGTGATCTGTCCGGGCGGAGCTTATGGCATGACTTCTGACAGAGAGGCAGAAGCCATTGCTGTCCGGTTTATGGGAATGGGCTATCACACAGTGGTACTTCGTTATAGTGTGGCACCTGCCAGATATCCGGTGGCTCTCCGTCAGCTGGCAAAAACAGTAGCTCTTCTCAGAGAGAACAGCGATAAGTGGCATATTGAAAAGAATAAGATCATTGTGTCCGGTTTTTCGGCAGGAGGCCATCTGGCAGCTTCTCTGGGAGTATTCTGGAATACGGAGGAGCTTGCAGGGATCACGGGAATGGAAAACGAGAGGATCCGTCCCAATGGCATGATCCTGAATTATCCGGTGATCACTTCAGGGGAAGTTGGTCATGAAGAAAGCTTTCGAAATCTTCTGGGAGATCGTTATGAGGAGCTGAAAGATCGGATGTCTCTGGAATTTCAGGTTACGGAAGATACACCCAGAACCTTTATTTGGCATACCTTTGAGGATCAGACGGTGCTGCTGGATAATACACTTCTCTTTGTTCAGGCACTCTATAAAAAGGGCATTCCAGTGGAGTATCATGTTTTTCCGCAGGGACCCCATGGGATCGGCCTGGCAAATGAGCTGACTGCCAACGAAAACGGCAGAGGAATCGCAAGAGCCTGTGAACCATGGAGTGAGCTTGCAGGAAAATGGCTGAACCGAGAATTCCCATGGTGGAACGGGGCAAAGATCGAAAGATAATACGAGACTGCTGTGTCGGATAAAATATCCTTTTTACCGGGAAACCGGTAGAGAGGGTATTTTTTATGATTGTGATGCATGTGATGACTGCTGTATTTGTCGGCTGTTTTGTCTGGCTCATCTGATGATAAAAGCTTTGCAGGGCTTTGGTGTGGATCTGGATCAACATTCACATTGCAGAAAGAAAGGAATTTTGATAATTATGGATAAAAATCAGATTTTTATTACCAGTGGTACGGAATATAAAAGAATGACAAAGGAGCTTCTGGAAAAAGCGGATCTTCAATCTCATATCGGGGACAGAAAGAAAAAGATCGGGATCAAGCCGAATCTGGTTTCTCCTTCAGAGGCTTCCTGGGGTGCAACGACTCATCCGGAAGTGGTTGCAGGAATTATCGAGTATCTGAAGGAGCATGGCTTCCGGGATATGGTGATGCTGGAGGGATCCTGGGTAGGAGATAAGACAAGGGAGGCCTTTGAGACCTGTGGCTTTGACAGGCTTGAGGAAGAGTATCAGGTGCCGTTCTGGGATATGCAGAAGGATAAGGGTATTTCTGTGGACTGCGGCGGAATGGAGCTGAATGTCTGCGAGCGGGTAAAGGAGCTTGATTTTCTGATCAATGTGCCAGTTCTGAAAGGCCATTGTCAGACAAAGATCACCTGTGCCCTTAAGAATATGAAGGGGTTGATCCCAAATAAGGAAAAGAGACGGTTTCATTCTCTGGGGCTTCATAAACCCATTGCTCATCTGAATATGGGGATACAGCAGGACTTTATTGTTGTGGATAATATCTGCGGGGATCTGGATTTTGAAGATGGCGGAAATCCTGTTGTGATGAACCGGGTGATTGCTGCCTGTGATCCGGTTCTTGTGGATGCATATGTGTGTCAGATGATGCATTATGAGGTAGCTGAGGTTCCTTATGTGAAGCTGGCAGGTGAGCTTGGAGTGGGCTGTTCAGATATTTCAAAAGCAGATGTCAGATTTCTGGAGGATGGTGCGGATCAGAGGATGCCGGTATCCAGAAAGGTTGTGGAGCTTGCGGATGCCGTGGAGGAAGTGGAATCCTGCAGTGCCTGCTACGGGTATCTGATCCCGGCATTGGAGATGCTGAAGGAAGAGGGGCTTTTTGAGAAGCTGGATGAGAAGATCTGCATCGGACAGGGGTATCGTGGTAAGACGGGAGTGCTTGGTGTGGGACACTGTACCTGTAAGTTTCAGAATTATGTGGAGGGGTGTCCGCCGTTGGAGGGGGATATATATGAGTTTTTGAAGGGGTATATTGGCGAACGGACGCCGGGGAAGTGACAGTCCTCCGGGCCGGACTCCGTCGGGGGATGCTGCTAAGGTTCCGTGAGCCGGCTAAAACCATTGCGGAAGGGCCCAGAACTCGCCTTCGGCTCAAACAGCTGGGCCCTTCCGCAATAACGCCGTCTCCCGCAACCTAACCATCATCACCCCTTCTCCGTAGCAGCCCGGAGGACTGTCACTTCCCCGGCTGACGTTTCAGCCGGAGAGGTAGAAGCGGACGCGTGGTGTCCTGTCCTTACGTTTTGATGAGTTGAGCGTCCGCAGTTGGAGGTGTGGGAAGAATAGCGTCTGGTCAATAAATATTTTGGTGTTGCTCAATGTGTTGGAATGGTGGGAAGGATACGTCTTCTTGTTGAAAGGTGTTATGCCGATGAGATCGGCACAGCCTGGCGTTTTAAACAAACGCAGAATCCATCACCCTGTCAACAACGTAACATAACTAAAACGTACGGTTCATAGCGGGGCCTGAGGGAAGGGGTGCAGGGGAGGGGAAACGGCCTTTCGCAACTACGAGTGCTTCCCCTCCCTTGCGGTTTCACTTACGCTTCCAAAGCGTAAAAACATTTTTCAGAAAAAAATTTTCAGAAAAAAAGAATCCTAAAGACATCTCTTTACAATCTCAATAATCTGCTCCATAGAAAACCGGCTGCTGTCAATACAGAGATCATACTGTGTCATATCCAGCCATTTGCTGTCTGTAAAGTATTCATAGTAAGCCTTTCTCTCTTTATCCATTTTTTTGACCAGCTTCCGTGCGCTGGCTTCTTCTCTGCCGGTACGGCGTATCACATTCTGAACTCTTTCCTCAAAAGGTGCATGGATAAAAAGTTTAAGTGATTTATCCTTCAGGATATTGGTCGCACAGCGGCCGACAATTACGCAGTCCTCTCTCTGCGGAAGAGACAGGATGATCTTTCTCTGGAGATCATAGAGCACATCGTTCATTGGTACAAAAGAGAAATTATCTGTAAACTGCAGCTCACTGTCAACGGGAAATACCCACTGACTGGCTTTTTTCTCGTCTACCTTTGCCAGGGTGTCGAAGGGGATATTGTTTTTCTTGGCAGCCATGTCAATCAGTTCTTTATCATAAAAACCGATGTCCAGGTTTTCAGCCAGAGTCTTGCCGATAAGGCGTCCGTTGCTTCCAAACATACGATTGATGGTGATAATACGTTTTGCCATAAAGATACCTCCTTTATCTCGGACCGGAAGCAGGAATATCTGATTTTCGGTAGTTTTTCTTACTTCTTTTATAACATATTTCGGTAAAAAATACCAGAAAATAATATATAATTTTTAAAATAATATTTAATATATACAAAAAATAATGGTAGCAGACAGAAAATATAATTAATTATTTGTATTTGTATATGAAAAATAGGATGCCCTTTTCACCGGGTTTTCACAGATCACACAAAGACTTTACACATTTTTTTAAAAATATTTTTAAAACAGAGAGAACATACACAGTATATTTGGAGGTTAAGGAAAATGAAACGACGGCGTAAAAGGCTTATGGTGATCATCCCGTTTTCTACTATGACCAGGCTTGCGGATAATGTACTGGATGTGACCATGTTTTACGCATCCGGAGCAGATGAGGATAGCCTGGAGCCGGCAGAAAATGCGTTTACAGAGCTTCTGATGGAACGCTTTGAGCAGGACGAAGACGCTTTTTCCATTGTGAATCAGTCAGAGATCATGGAAGCCATGTCTGGTGTCACCAACACCATGTCTCTGATGATCGGTGTGCTTTTTGGCCTGTATCCGGCTAACAAGGCAGCATCCAGGAAGCCTATTGATGCGCTTCGGTATTCTGGCTAAAAAGAAATTTTAATAACGTGATTTGTGAGATGGATTTTTTGTCAGAACAAATCGCGTTTTTTTATCTGGAAATCCGCACATTGATAAGGTATAATCTATAACAGTTAGAGGAATATCTCTGCCAGGAGGACGGAACTGCCGGCAGGGAACTGCCGAGAAAGGGATGACAGTAAATTTGAACATCGTGGAGAAATGTGTTTCATGCCTGAATATAAAAGAATCTTATGATCTGGCCAGGCGCATGGAACAGGAAAAAACAAATCCGGTTCTGGGATACCGTACAGCAGGCTCCCTGGCAGAGCGAAAAACCGGAGATATGCTTTTGGAAGAAATGAAAAAAGCCGGTCTCACACAGGTAGAAAAAGATAAGATCCGTGTGGATGCATGGGAATTTAAAAAAGCGGTGATGCGCTGCCATGACAGAGAGGGAACCTGCCGGGAGATCCAGCTTGGCGCATATCAGACGGATTTTAAGACCAATGGCTTTCAGAGGTTTGATCTTGTATATCTTGGAAAAGGTACAGCTGACGAATATAAGGATATTGATGTGAAAGGAAAGCTGGTTCTTATCGAGATCAATCAGAGAGAAGAATGGTGGATCAACTACCCGGTGTATCAGGCACACCTGAAGGGTGCAGCAGCTCTGATCGCCGTACAGAGCAGAGGATACGCACAGATCGATGATACGGCTTTGAATGCACAGGATATCGCAGGACCTTCCTGTGCACCTGCATTTTCCATGTCACGGGCAGATTTTCTTATGATCCGTCAGCTGATGGAGGAGAAAAATGAGAATGGGAATCGTGTTCCGGAGCTTTCCGTGGAATTTGATGCGGACACAGAGGTGATCAAAGACCAGTATACCTACAATATCGTTGGCAAAATCCCGGGAACCGATTCGGATTCCATGATCCTGTTAAGTGCTCACTATGATTCCTATTTTGAGGGATTTCAGGACGATAATGCGGCAGTGGCCATGATCATTGGAATTGCCAGGGCGCTGCTCCGTGGTGGCTATAAACCTCGCCATACTATTGTGGTATGTGCGCTTGCAGCAGAAGAATGGGGGATTTCCGACACGAAATATGACTGGTCCACAGGCGCTTATCGTCAGGTGTTTGAGGCAAGACCAGAGTGGTCGGGACATGTGATCGCAGATCTGAATTTCGAACTTCCGGCCCATGCACACAGCACCAGGGATGCAGTGCGCTGTACCTATGAGTATGCGGATTTTGTACGTGGATTTGTGGACGCAGTGCAGATGCCGAAGGGGATTTATCCGGAGGGTATGACTACACTGTATCCCATTGAGACCTGGTCGGATGATTTTACCATGGCGATTTCCGGGATCCCGTCCATGGTCAATGATTTCAGCGGTGGTCCGTTTATGGAAAATTATTATCATTCCCAGTATGATAACCAGGATGTTTATGAGGAAGAAGTATATAAATTCCACCACGAATTTTATCTGAGGCTCCTTCTTGCTATTGACAGTCTTGCACTGCCGCCGATGGATTTCGGACGGGCACTGGCCGGTAGTATTGAGAGCTTGGATCTGGATCTGTGTATGCAGACCGGCGCCAACGGTGTTCTCCTTCTGGAAAAAACAGAAGAAGCGAAAAAAGCAGCTGCCATTCTTTCAGAGCAGGTGCGCCGCTTCAACAGCATTCCGGAAGAAAAACGTGACTGGAAAAAAGCCGATGCCATCACCGAAAAGCTTCTCGGTGTATTTCGGAAATCCCAGGATTATCTGGTGCGTCTGGACTGGGATGACAATGTGATCTTTCCCCAGCAGGCCGTACAGAACAATCTTTATGCACTGAAGAAAGCGATGGGATATCTGGAAAAAGGAGAGATCGCACCTGCGCTGGAGGCTTTTTACAGTATTGACAACAACTGCTATGCCTTTCAGTTTGAGCGGGAAGTCTTTTATCATTTTACGGAATATATCTTGAAGCAGTCCCCGGATCGCCTGATGTGGGGAAAGGGCAGGATCATCCACCATGAGAACCTTTATGATCTTGTGGAAAGGCTGAAGGAAAAGAAGCCGGGTGACAGCCTGGAGGCAGAAAAGCAGAGCCTCAAGGAAGCCTGGGAAAGACAGAAGCGTTATTATGCGGATGATATTGAATATCTGATCCGTGCAGCGGAAAAGCTCAGGAATCTGATCTGCGAGGTCAGTGATATGTTTGAAAAAGGAACAGAATAAAACCATACCTGGAGGAAAGAATGGAAAGCCATAATTTATACCGAGTGAAAGAAGAAGATCTGGATAAGCTGATCCGGATATTGACCGTATGTTTTTCGGAGGATCCTCTGTATCATGCACTGATCCCGGACAGGGATACCAGAGAACGGCTGATGCCGGAGCTTTTTACCTGTGATCTTACGGAGTTTTTTGAGACCTGCGAGATTTATGCAGACAGCAGTGAGTTGAACAGTATCCTGGTAGTATCCGACGGAACGGAGCATGAAGCAGCCTTACATAATCTGATGGTGGATTTTTTTGCCCTTCTGAAAACAGATGGCTATCTGATCAAAGAGGATCCAAGTCTTGCGACCTTGCGGAAATTCATCCAGGGAAAAGACTATCTGAATTCCAGCTGGACTTCCCAGCTTCATACAGCAGAAAGACTTCATGTGATCTATCTGGCAGTGGCGCCGAAGATGCAGCATCACGGTCTTGCTGAAAAGCTGATGGATGAGGTGATCAATTATGCGGACAGGCATAAGTTGATGATCTCTCTGGAAACCCATAATCCGGCAAATGTTTCTATGTATGAGAAATTCGGATTTAAATTATACGGCATTGTACAGAAAAAAGGATTTGATCTGAAGCAGTACTGCATGATCAAACAGGCATAGGAGGAATTACGATGAAACGAAAATGGTGGCATGACAAAGTGGTATATCAGATATACCCCAAGAGCTTTTATGATTCCAACGGAGACGGAATCGGAGACATCCCAGGAATCATCAGCAAGCTTGATTATCTTAAGGAACTGGGAGCAGATATCCTCTGGCTTTCCCCAATCTATAAATCTCCCCTTGCAGACCAGGGATATGACATTGCAGATTATTATGCGATTGATCCGAGGTTTGGGACCATGGAGGATATGGATCGTCTGATCGCAGAAGCAAAAAAAAGAGAAATGTACATCCTTATGGATCTGGTGGTAAATCACTGCTCCGATGAGCATGAGTGGTTTCAGCAGGCCATTAAGGATCCGGACGGAAAGTATGGAAATTTCTTTTATATCCGGGACAAAAAGGATGGCAAAGCTCCCTGCAACTGGAGAAGCTATTTCGGTGGTCCGGCATGGGAAGAGCTTCCGGGACATCCGGATAAACAGTATCTCCATGTATTCCACAAGAAGCAGCCGGATCTCAACTGGGAGAATCCTGAAGTAAGAGAGGAAGTCTACAAAAACATCCGCTGGTGGATGGAAAAAGGGCTTGGCGGATTCCGTATTGATGCCATTATCAATATCAAGAAGAAGCTTCCGTTTTCCGATTATCCTGCCGATCGTGCAGATGGGCTCTGCAGCGTCGGGAGGATGCTGGAGGAGGCAGAAGGGATTGGAGAATTTCTGGGAGAGATGGCTGAGAAGTGTTTTCATCCCTATGATGCTTTTACTGTAGGAGAGGTCTTCAATGAAAAGGAAGATGAGATCAAAGATTTTATCGGAGAAAACGGATATTTTTCATCCATGTTTGATTTTGAAGAAACCTGTTACGGAAAGAGCGAGGATGGCTGGTATGCATCCAAACCGTACCTGACTCCGGAAGAGTACAAGAAGTGTATTTTCCATACGCAGAAAAAGATTGGGGATACCGGCATGATCTCCAACATTATTGAGAATCATGATGAGCCAAGAGGTGTCTGTCACTATATTTCTCCGGAAGACCGCTGTCCGGATTCAAGGAAGCTCCTGGCAGGTGTTTATTTTCTGCTGAAGGGAATTCCGTTTATTTATCAGGGTCAGGAGATCGGTATGGAAAATATGGAGTTTACTTCTATGGATCAGATCGATGACATCAGTACCATCGATGAATACCAGGTAGCGCTCCGTGCCGGATGCAGTGAAAAAGAAGCGCTTGATGCTGCTTCCGCATTTTCCAGAGACAATGCCAGAACTCCGGTACAGTGGAGCGCAGAGAAAAATGCGGGATTTTCAGAAGGAGAGCCGTGGCTTGGGGTCAATCCCAATTATAAGGAGATCAATATAGAGTCTCAGTTAACGGATAGTAACTCCCTCCTTTCTTTCTACAAAAAGCTGACTGCACTGAGAAAAGCTCCGGAATATAAAGAAACGCTTGTATACGGAACATTCGCTCCATATCAGGAAGAACAGAAGAATCTGATCGCATATACAAGAAACGGTGAGAAAAATCTTCTGATCCTGGGAAATATGCAGGCACAGTCACAGAAGGTATCTTTGCCGGGAGAAGTAAAAGAGGTGCTTCTGAATAATCAGAAAGCTGTGGAGATCACAGAAAAAGAGATCATTTTGAAACCGTATCAGTTTATCGTTCTGGAGACCGCTGTCTAATGCGGCGTCAGAACAGCAGAGAAAAAAACAATAGCTATTTAGCTGACAGTCTGTTAAAATAAATGTTCGGCTGAAAAAACAGCCGTAAAGAAAGAGAATGAGAATTCAGAAGGGAATAAAGTATGCTGAAGATAAAGAATTACGTAAAGGCAGAAAGCCTTGAACAGGCATATGAACTGAACCAGAAAAGAACAGCCTGTGTGCTGGGCGGTATGGTCTGGCTGAAAATGGGAAACCGGAACATCATGACAGCCATTGATCTGTCAGGTCTTGGGCTGGATACTATTACAGAAACAGAAGAAGCATTTGTGATCGGCTGTATGACACCACTTCATGCGCTGGAAACCCACAAAGAGCTGAATGCCTATACAAACAGTGCTATCCGTGAAAGTGTACGGCACATTGTGGGTGTGCAGTTTCGAAACTGTGCCACAGTGGGCGGAAGTATTTTCGGAAGATTCGGATTTTCCGATGTACTGACCATGTTTCTGGCACTGGATACCTGGGTGGAGCTGTACAATGGAGGAACCATTCCGCTGGCACAGTTTGCATCCATGGAAAAGGATAACGATATCCTGGTAAATATCATTGTAAAAAAACAGCCGCTGAACAGTGTGTACTTAAGTCAGCGGAACAATTCCACAGATTTTCCTGTGCTCACCTGTGCGGCCGCTCTTATTGACGGAAAAGCAAGAACTGTCATTGGGGCCAGACCCGGAAAAGCAATGATCGTGGAAGATGAAGAGGAAATCTTAAAAGATTTTGTACAGATGAATGCACAGCAGAAAAAGGATGCAGCAGCATCTTTTGCCGCATATGCAGCGGAACATGTTTCTACAGACAAGAACATGCGTGCTTCAAAAGAATACAGAAGTCTTCTTGTGAAAGTCCTTACAAGAAGAGCCTGGGAAGAGATCGGAGGGAGAGCAGAATGAATATCACTTTCTGGCTGAATGGTGTAAAACGGCAGGCAGAGGTACGTCCGGATGAACTGCTTCTGGATTTCCTGCGGAAAAACAGCTGTTACAGCGTAAAACGTGGCTGTGAGACTGCAAACTGTGGTCTCTGTACTGTGCTGATGGATGAACGTCCGGTACTGTCCTGCTCCATGCTGGCTGCCCGCGCAGACGGGAAACGGATCGTGACTCTGGAGGGAATGCAGGAGGAAGCAAAGGAATTCGGCGCTTTTATGGCAAATGAGGGAGCAGAGCAGTGTGGCTTCTGCAATCCGGGATTTATCATGAATGTATTTGCCATGTTAAAGGAACTGGAAGATCCCACAGAAGAGGATATCCTGGAGTATCTTTCCGGAAATCTGTGCCGTTGCTCGGGATTTGTGGGACAGACCAGAAGTATCCTGAAATTTCTCGACTATAAAAAAGGACAGGAGGAAGGAAAATGAAATACGTAAACAAGCCGGTGCCAAAAACAGATGCAATGTCGCTGGTAACCGGAAAACCGGTCTATACCGATGATCTCGCACCTTCTGACTGCCTGATCGTCAAGATCTTAAGAAGTCCTCATGCCAATGCCTGGGTGGAAGAGATCAAGACAGATGCTGCAAAGAAGATCGAGGGGATTGCCTGTGTTCTGACCTATGAGGATGTTTCCCACAAAAGATTTACCCTGGCCGGGCAGACAGCGCCGGAGATCAGTCCATGGGATCGCTATATCATAGATAAGCATGTGCGTTTTGTAGGGGATCCGGTTGCCATCGTAGCCGGTGAGACAGAAGAGGCAGTAGATAAAGCCTTGAAACGCATTAAGGTAAAATATCGTGTGGAGGAAGCAGTTCTGGATATCCACACAGCCAAGGATAATCCCATTCTGGTGCACCCGGAGGATGACTGGTATATGCCGATCCCGGCCGGCGGAGATAATAAGCGTAATCTCTGTTCCTCCAATGTAGAAGAAGTGGGTGATGTGGATGCCATGCTGGAAAAATGTGCGTATACAGTAGATCAGGTTTACCACACAAAGGCAAACCAGCAGACCATGATGGAGACCTTTCGTACCTACTGTTATATGGACCATTTTCAGAGACTGACGGTGGTTTCTTCCACCCAGATCCCGTTCCATATCCGAAGGATCGTAGGAAATGCGCTGAACATTCCGTCTTCCAAAGTTCGTGTGATCAAGCCTCGTATCGGCGGGGGCTTTGGTGCAAAACAGTCTTCTGTCAGTGAGGTTTTCCCGGCGCTGGTAACATGGGTTACCGGGCGTCCGTCCAAGATCGTTTTTTCCAGAAAGGAATCCATGATCGCGTCTTCTCCGCGTCATGAGATGGAAGTCCATATCCGTATGGGTGCAGACGAAAACGGTATTGTAAAGGCGATCGATCTTTATACTCTTTCCAACACTGGTGCCTATGGAGAGCATGGGCCTACAACCGTAGGACTTTCAGGCCATAAATCCATTGCGCTGTATCGTCATACGGAAGCCTACCGTTTTGCCTATGATGTTGTTTACACCAATATGCAGGCAGCTGGCGCTTATCGTGGCTATGGTGCCACACAGGGTATTTTTGCTGTGGAGTCTGCAGCAGATGAGCTGGCTCATAAGATGGGGATGGATCCGGTAAAATTCCGTGAGCTGAACATGCCTATGGAGGGAGAGGCACTTCCAGGATATCCGGATGTACCGATCAACGGCAGTTGTACCATGGATAAATGCCTTGCCCGTGCAAAGGAAATGATCGGATGGGATGAGAAATATCCGTTCCGTGATATGGGTAACGGCAAAGTACGGGGTGTCGGTATCGCTATGGCCATGCAGGGCTCATCTATTGCAGGGATCGATGTCGGCGGAGCAGACATTAAATTAAATGAGGATGGTTCCTATACCCTGGCACTTGGATGTTCTGATATGGGAACCGGCTGTGATACCATTCTTGCTCAGATGGCAGCAGACTGTCTGGATACAGATATGAAAAATATCGTGGTATTCAGTGTGGATACAGATATTTCTCCCTATGATTCCGGTTCTTATGCATCTTCTACAACCTATGCAACCGGAAATGCCGTGATCCAGGCCTGCGGAGAACTCAGAAAGAGAATCCACGCTTTTGGCGCACAGATGCTTGGAGTATCTGCAGAGGATTCTGATTTTGACGGAGAAAAAGTCCGCACAGAAGACGGAAAAGAGGTAACGCTGCAGCAGATCGCAGGAAAAGCGACCTGTGGAGTCTGCAGTGAGCTTCAGGTTGTAAAAGAATATTCTTCTCCGATCTCTCCGCCACCGTTTATGGTAGGTGCCGCTGAAGTGGAGGTCGATAAAGAGACCGGACAGATCGATGTCATTGATTATGTGGGCGTGATCGACTGTGGAACTCCGATCAATCCAAATCTTGCCAGAGTGCAGGCAGAAGGCGGTATCGGTCAGGGCATCGGAATGGTCCTGTATGAGGATGTGCAGTATACAGACAAGGGAAAGATCCGGAACAATTCGTTCATGCAGTATAAGATCCCCAACCGTATGGATATCCCGAAAGTACGGATCGAGTTTGAGAGCAGTTACGAAAAGACCGGCCCATTCGGTGCAAAATCCATCGGTGAGCTTGTAATCGATACACCTTGCCCTGCGATTGCCAATGCCGTTTACAATGCAACCGGTGTCCGTGTCCGTGAACTCCCGATCACTCCGGAAAAAGTTGCGATGGGAATTCTTGAGCAGGAAGCCGGAGAGAAGAAATGAATATGGTGATCAAATGTCTGCTGGCAGCTTTATGGCTGCTGGCAGTTCCGTGGGCGGCCGGAGGGGTAGTTCTCTGTAAAAGTAAAAAAAGTTCGATGGGAATGAACCTTCTTGCAGGATATCTTATGATGTTTTCCTTTGCAGAGATTTTGGCGCTGGCGGCAATCTGGGCTAAACTGCCATTGCATGTCCTGAAATACAGTCTTGCCGCTGTAATGGCATCAGCTGCTGTTTTGGGGATTGTCCTGGCACTGGTAAAACGGAATGGTTTTACGGGAAATGGTGAGAAGACGGGCAAAATGTCTTTTTATTTTGTTGTAGCTGCAATACTGATCTTACTCCAGCTTGTGGCTGCTTCATTTTTGGCTCATATGGATGCGGATGACGCTTTTTATGTGGCAACAGCTACAACATCTGTCCATACGGATACCGTTTTTTCCATTAATCCGTATACCGGATATTCCTATACACGATTACCAAGCAGGTATGTTTTGTCGCCGTTTCCGATATTTCTTGCAGTGATCAGTTCTCTTGTAGGACTTCATCCGGCAATTGTGGCGCATGTGATATTTCCTGTAGTCTTTATTTTTATGGCATATCTGGTTCTGTATCAGTATGCGAAACGGTGGTTTCCGGAGGATGAACATGCGAGGGGGATCTTTATGATCTTTTGTGCGGTACTGATCTGGTTTTCGGCATATTCCGTTTATAATTCTGAGAATTTTCAGATGATCCGTATCTGGCAGGGAAAAGCATGCCTGGCATCGGTTTTTCTACCTCTGCTTCTATATCTTGGCATAGGTATCATTCTGGAAAAAGAACAGGAATATTCATGGCTGCTGCTTTTACTGGCAGATATTTCTTGCTGCCTCCTTTCTTCCATGGGAATTATTCTGGCCTGTATGATGCTGGTGATCCTTCTGATCATGGGACTGGTACGGTTTCACAGTCTGCAGAAAGCAGCATGTACGGCTTTGTGCTGTCTGCCGTCGCTGCTTCTTGGACTTGTGTATATTATGATCCGATAGGAGAAAATAATGAAAGAAATAATTGCATGGACAGTTAATGTGTGGAGGATGTACTGGGGAAATGGCTGGATACCGTATCTTCTGGCTCTTGGCGGAGCATGTGCACTGATTTTTGGGAAAAAGAAAAAAAACAGTCTCAGTCTGGTTTTATATTCCGTTTTTCTTCTGGTATTGTTTTTCTGTCCGTTTTCCGGACGGGTGATTATGAAATGTATAGGAAAAATCGTGTACTGGCGTGTTTTGTGGCTTTTACCTACGGTTCCGCTGATCGCAGGCGGTTTTACAGAGCTTGTCCGAAGAAGTCGCAACCGGATCGTGCAGGTGATCCTGGTGCTGGTTTTGACAGGAGTTATTGCTGCTTCTGGGACCGGAATGATAAAAGCAGGAAATTTCGAAAGAGTTTATAACCGCCAGCAGGTACCGGATCAGATCGCAATGATCTGTAACCGGATCAATGAGGACAGAGAAGGAAAGGAAGTGCGGATCGCCGCAGATGAATATACGGCATCCTATATCCGGGTGTATGATCCTTCCCTGAAAATGGCCTACGGACGCAGAGGGGATGGTGCTGTAGGTAAGAAGGCAAGAGTTCTGTATAAACAGATCACTTCGGAAGTCCCCGATGGAAAAAAGACTTCCAGCCTGGCAGATGCCGTTCACTGTACATATGTGGTGATGGTACCTCCGGATGAAAATTTTGTTCTGGATATGGTGGCCGGCGGCTACCAGGTTCTGGATACGGTAAGTCCGTATTATATATTTTCGTGTGATAAATATAAATGAATATGTTTCTGGTACAGTTTACTTCAGAATCTGTACCGGAAATAATATGAAATGTGTGATGAATGTACACTGTTTAAAAAAATCTTTACAATTTTATGTTTATGTGCTACAATCAAAGACAGTGTAAGCCAACTTTGATAATTTCATACCTGATTTAGAAGTTATGTTTTTCATTATGCACCTGTAGCTCAGTGGATAGAGCAGTGGTTTCCGGTACCATGTGCGGGGGTTCGATTCCCTTCAGGTGTGTTACCCGGAACAGTGGGAATTGTTCCGGCGTGTTGTTATGATAAGGAGGACAAGAACTTGGATGATTTCAGAGAATGGTTATCAGATAACCTTCGCTATTTTATGTTAGGCGGAGCCATTCTGGTGATCGTGCTTGTTCTGATCTTTGGCGTCCGCGCCTGTGTTGGAGGTAAGAAGGGGAATTCCAATAAAGATCAGACAACAGCCCAAAGTAACCAGGAAAATGATCCTTCTTCTCCGGCAAATGATGGGGAGACAGACGAGAAGAAAGACGCCAGTTCCGCGGCAGATACGGATGCGGAGACAACCATGGAAAAAGCCAGCACGGAAGTAACCGAGCTGATTCAGAGCTATTATAAAGCTTTTGGGGAAAAAGACATTGCAACACTTAAGACGATTGAGGACGGATTTACGCCGGCTGACGAGTCGCAGATTAATTCAAGGGATTATATTGATGGGTATGAGGTACAGAATGTTTACGCTAAGAAGGGACTGACGGACGATTCGTATGTCGTTTATGTAGTCTTTAATTATATCTGTACTGGAATTGAGACTCCGGTTCCGGCACTGAGCCAGTTTTATGTGGAGACGGGCAGTGACGGCAATCTGAAGATCAAAGGTGGTGCTGATGACGATGCAGATATCAGTGCCTATGTGAAAAAACTGGAATCTGAGAAGGATGTGCAGGAGCTTATCACAAAGGTAAAGACGGACTATGAAGTTGCGCAGGAGAGTGATCCCTCTCTGGCAGAATTCCTTCAGGGCCTTGGTGAAGATGCCAGTGCTTCCGCAGATGCAGGAACAATGCTTACAGTTACAGAGGATTGTAATGTTCGTGCTTCCGCAGATTCAGAGGGTGAGGTTATCGGTGGTTTTTCTGCAGGAACGGAAGTTGAAAAGAAAGGGCAGGAAGGCGACTGGATACAGGTTGATTATGATGGACAGACCGGTTATGTCTATAGTGGTCTGTTAGAATAATAAGGGTTAATAAAATGCAGGTTCCGGAAGAACCTGCATTTTTGTTGCCCTGATATAACGAAAGATCATTTTTTGAGTGAACCGTCTGCTGCCAATGAGTATTTTTTTCCATTTACGGTGATGGTTCCGGTCTGCATGATTCCGTCTTCGTCCAGATAATAACGTTTTTTGCCTAGGGTGATCCAGCCGGTCTGCATGATTCCGTCCTTATTGAAATAATATCGATGACCATCTGTGTCGGTAAGCCATCCGGTATAGGCGGTTCCGTCAACCATAAATTTCCAGTTGGTGCCATCCGGTGTCCAGACTCCGTTTTCTGCCTCCGGCGAAACCTTTTCTGTTTCGGGAATCTCTGTGGGAACAGGAGACGGTGTGGCGGAAGGTGAGGGAGCGCCGGAAGATATCGATGCATCTGTATGGTGATCGCGATCTGAACTTGGTTCAATAGTCGAAATATCGCTGGTATTTATGGAAACTACGGAAGTACTGCTGCTTTCAAAAGGACCGGCCGATGACTGGGTAAAGAGAATACCGCAGATCAGACACAGGAAAACAGCGACAAAGATCAGCAGCCGGTTCATACGTGGAGTATGCTCTGACATGTTTTTCCTCCTGATATTTAAGTATATTTCTGTTTATCATACAATAATGAGAAAGAAAATACAAGAAAAATAACCGGTTGCGAACACGTGGGAAAAAATATATAATAGAACAATGGACGAAAAAATCAGAATCAATAAATATTTAAGCGATATAGGAGTCTGCTCAAGAAGAGAGGCAGACCGACTGACAGAAGCGGGGAGAGTTACTGCTAATGGAGAACTGGTTTCCACAGGAATGAAGATCCTTCCGGATGCGGAGATCTGTATTGACGGAAAGCCTGTAAAAAAACAGGAAAAAAAGATCCTGCTTCTTTTTCATAAACCAAAAGGGATTGTCTGCAGCACCAGACAACAGCGGAATGAGATGACAGTAACAGAATATCTGGATTATCCGGTGCGGATCTATCCCATAGGACGGCTGGATAAAGATTCCGAAGGACTGCTTCTCCTTACCAATGAAGGAGATCTGGTGAACCGTATCATGAAGGCGGGGAACTACCATGAAAAGGAATATCAGGTGACCGTGAATAAACCGGTGACAGAAGAATTTATCCGTGGTATGGGCGGCGGAGTGCCGATCCTTGATACGGTCACACGTCCCTGCAAGGTTACAAAAACAGGGAAAAACAGTTTTCGTATCATCCTTACCCAGGGTCTGAACCGCCAGATCCGTCGTATGTGTGAATATTTCGGATATAAAGTCGTAACACTGAAACGTGTTCGGATCATGAATCTGTATATTAATGGCCTGGAAGAGGGGAAATATCGTGAGATCCGGCCGGAAGAACGAAAAGAATTGGAGGAGATGCTTTCCTCCGAAAAATCAGAAAAAAGGACGGGAGGAAGCCATGAACGAATCATCCATAAAAAAAATGAAGGAGCTGGGAGAAAAGCTCCGGGAAGCGTCCAGGGCCTATTATCAGGAAGACAGGGAGATCATGTCCAACGTGGAGTACGACGCCCTGTACGACACTCTGAGCGCACTGGAGAAAGAAACAGGGATCGTTCTGGCAGACAGTCCAACCGTTAATGTAGGATATGAGGCAGTGGAGCAGCTCCCCAAGGAGGAACATGAGAGACCGATGCTGTCTCTGGATAAGACCAAAGAGAGAGAAGCTTTGAGAGAGTTTATCGGGGAACATCCTACACTTTTATCCTGGAAGCTGGATGGCTTAACGATCGTGCTTACCTATGAAAACGGAGAGCTTATAAAGGCAGTTACCAGAGGAAATGGTATTGTGGGAGAGGTTATTACCAATAATGCCAGAGTATTTAAGAACATACCTCTGAAAATTTCTTTTAAAGGGAGACTGGTACTTCGCGGAGAAGCCATCATTACCTATTCGGATTTTGAAAAGATCAACGAAACTATCGGAGATGCAGATGCCAAATACAAAAATCCCAGAAATCTCTGCAGTGGTTCTGTCCGCCAGCTGAATAACGAAATTACAGCGAAGAGAAACGTTCGGTTTTATGCTTTTTCTTTAGTGAGTGCGGAAGGCGTAGATTTCCGGAATTCCAGGGAGGTGCAGTTCCGGTGGCTGAATGAACAGGGCTTTGAGGTTGTGGAATATCGAAAAGTCACAGCGGAAACTCTGGATGAAGCGATGGATTACTTTGCGGAAGCAGTTACGACCAATGATTTTCCGTCAGATGGGCTTGTGGCATTGTATGATGATATTGCTTACGGAGAATCTCTGGGAACTACGGCCAAGTTTCCAAGGAACGCCATGGCATTTAAATGGGCCGATGAGATGCGTGATACGAGACTTCTGGAGATTGAGTGGAGCCCGTCCAGGACCGGACTGATCAATCCGGTAGCAATTTTTGAGCCGGTGGAACTGGAAGGAACCACAGTGAGCAGGGCCAGTGTGCATAACATCAGTATCATGAAGGAACTGAAGCTGGGGATTGGAGATACCATTCGTGTATACAAAGCAAATATGATCATTCCTCAGATCGCGGAAAATCTGACCGGAAGCGGTAATGCACCGATCCCGCATACCTGCCCGGCCTGCGGACAGGAAACGGTAGTGAAGAAAGAAAACGATGTGGAATGTCTTTTCTGCGTCAATCCGGGGTGCCCGGCCAAGAAAATCAAATCCTTTGGGCTTTTTACAAGCAGGGATGCCATGAATATCGACGGACTTTCCGAGGCAACACTGGAGAAATTTATTGCCAGGGGATTTATCCATGACTTTGGCGATATTTTTGAGATCAGCCGGTATAAAGATGAGATCGTGGAAATGGAAGGCTTTGGGCAGAAATCCTATGATAATCTTATGGAAAGTCTGGAACGGGCGAAAGAGACTACACTTCCAAGAGTGATCTACAGTCTTGGGATCGCAAATATCGGTCTGGCTAATGCAAAAGTGATCTGCCGCCATTTTGACAATGATCTGGACAGGATACGTCATGCCAGTCTGGAAGAGGTCAGTGATATTGATACCATCGGGCCGGTCATTGCCGGAAATCTGGTAGCTTATTTTAGGGATGAGGATAATGATCACCGCCTGGATCATCTGATGAGCTTTCTTCATATTCAGGAGGACAGTCCCAAACAGGAACAGATCTTTGAAGGAATGAATTTTGTGATCACAGGAAGTCTGGTGCACTTTGGAAATCGAAGTGAGGCCAAAGAGCTGATCGAATCCCTGGGAGGCAAGGTTACCGGTTCAGTTACCAAAAAGACCAATTATCTGATCAATAACGACATCCAGTCCAATTCATCCAAAAACAAAAAGGCAAGAGAACTGGGGATTCCGATCCTTTCAGAAGAAGATTTTCGGAAACTTGCCGGAGTGCAGTAAAGGCCGTACAGACTGGAGATACTTTTTATCTGAAGAAAAAAGCCGAGCGGCTCCTTTATAAGAGACGCTTTATATATAAGGAGGGCAAACAATGCCGATCAAAACACAGGGGGATCTTCCGGTAAAGGAGATCCTGGAGAGAGAAAATATATTTGTAATGGACGAAAAACGTGCCATGCACCAGGATATCCGTCCGATCCATATTCTGATCCTGAATCTGATGCCGCTGAAAGAAGAAACAGAGCTGCAGCTTCTGCGTTCTCTTTCCAATACACCGCTGCAGGTGGATGTGACATTTATGGCTGTGGAGAGCCATGAAGCCAAGAATACATCTCTCAGCCATCTGAACAAGTTTTATGAAACATTCACCGATATAAAGAAACGTAAATTTGATGGAATGATCATCACAGGAGCACCGGTGGAGCAGATGCCTTTTGAGGAAGTGGATTACTGGAATGAGCTGACTGAGATCATGGATTGGACTGAGAAGCATGTGACTTCCACGATCTTTCTCTGTTGGGCAGCGCAGGCCAGTCTTTATCATTTTTATGGCCTGAAGAAAAAACCTCTGGATAAGAAAATGTTCGGACTTTTCCAGCACAGGGTACTGAACCGTAAGATTCCGCTGGTCCGGGGCTTTGATGATGTATTTCTTGCGCCGCATTCCAGACACACAGAAGTTCCTATTGCAGATATCCATGCATGCAAAGACCTTACGGTCCTGGCGGAAAGCGAAGAGGCTGGTCTGTTCCTTGCAATGGCAGAGGGAGGACGTAAAATCTTTGTTATGGGACATCCGGAATACGACCGCGTGACTTTGGATGGCGAATATAAGAGAGACCTTGCCAAGGGTCTGCCTATTGAAATCCCGAAGAACTATTACAAAGATGACGATCCAAACAACAAACCACTCCTCACCTGGAGGGCCCATGCCAACAACCTGTATACGAACTGGTTGAATTATTACGTATACCAGAGTACTCCGTATGACCTGTACGGGACACCGGATTTCAGGGAAATTTAAGGAATATGAAATAAGTGTTAGCATAAGCTCATAAATCGTAGACAAAGCTATGATTTATGGGCTTATTTTAGATTGCTGCTTACGAAGGTCTTTCCTGAAAAACATTCCTACAAAATGTAGGAATAAATGCAATGTTTATGGTATGAAATGCGGCTGGTTTTTTGCATTTATTTTGATACAATCATTATATGAAAGACATGGAACTGAAATAAGAATTCTTGGTTACTGTTCATTGGTAATATTCTGCGAAGCGTGTTACTGAGAATGAAATGAACAGTAACAATTCTTGATGCAGGCCAGAATATGTTAACGGGAGGATAAATAATATGATAATCATAGGTGAAAAAATCAATGGATCCATCCCCTCTGTGGCGGAGGCGATCGCAAACAGAGATGCAGAATTCATCAAGCAGCGAGCACTTGCTCAGGCAAACTCAGGAGCAAGCTATATCGATTGTTGCGCATCTGTTCCGGAAGCAGAAGAAGTAGAAACCTTGAAATGGATGATCGACTGTATTCAGGAAGTGACAGATCTTCCGATTTCCGTAGATAGTCCCAGCGCAGATGTCCTTACAGAAGCTTACAAATTCTGCAGAAAACCGGGTATTTTTAACTCTGTATCCGGTGAAGGGGATAAGATCGATAAGATTTTTCCTCTTATGGCACAGCCTGAAAATAAAGGGTGGCAGGTTATCGCACTTCTAAGCGATGATACAGGTATCCCCAAAAGTGCGGAAGACAGGCTGAAGGTATTTGACAAGATCATGGCAAAAGCGAAAGAGTACGGAATTTCACCGGATCGTATCCATATTGATCCATTGGTTGAGATGCTCTGTACATCTGAAGATGGTATTGCGATGAACGTGGAAGTAATTTCAAGTGTCCGTAAACAGTATCCGATGATCCACATTACAGCGGCGATCAGCAACATTTCCTTCAATCTGCCGGTACGTAAGCTTATCAATTTCGGATTTGTGGTACTTGCAATGAATGCCGGCCTTGACAGCGCGATCATGGATCCTACAAACAGAGATATGCTTGGCCTTGTATATGCAACAGAGGCATTGCTTGGTCTGGATGATTACTGTATGGAATACATCGGAGCATACAGAGAAGGTCTGATCGGACCTGTAAAAAAATAAATAAAACGCATATGCGGAATGCGGATAAAAAATAAAAAGCGGAGGTGTTTGATTATGTCAAAAATCACAGAAGTAGCAGAATTGGTAGAAAAAGGAAAAGCAAAACTTGTAGGTGCAGCTGTACAGTCAGCTCTTGATGAAGGCTGTGAGGCAACAGAGATTCTTAACAGCATGATCGATGCAATGGCTGTTGTAGGTGAAAGATTTAAGAACGGAGAAATCTTTGTTCCTGAAATGCTGGTAGCAGCCCGTGCAATGAAAAAGGGTGTTGAGGTTCTGAAACCACATCTTGCATCCGGTGCTACAGGAAGTATGGGAAAACTTATCATCGCTACTGTAGCAGGAGATCTTCATGATATCGGAAAGAATCTTGTTGCAATGATGATCGAAAGTGCCGGCTTTGAAGTTATTGATCTCGGTGTTGATGTACCTGCATCGAAGGTTATTGAATGTTACAAAGAAAATCCGGATGTTAAGGTAATTGCACTTTCAGCGCTGCTCACAACTACAATGCCGGCTCTGAAGGATACAGTTGCAGCACTTAATGCGGAAGATTTCAGAAGCAATGTTAAGATCATGGTTGGAGGAGCACCGATCACGAAGGAATTTGCAGATGAGATCGGCGCAGATGGATATTCAGAAGATGCAGCAAGCGCAGCAGTTCTTGCAAAAGCTTTGGCAGCATAAGGGAAAATAAAACGGGCCGCTCTGTATTGTCTGTGCATGGCATAGACGGCAGAGCGGCTTTTGCTTTACAGTGACCATCGGAGGGATGAAAATGTACCGAATAAAATTTATCAGGGAGGAAAAGGAGATCCTGGTGGAACCGGGTACCAGGATCCTTGAGGCGGAAAGAAAAGCAAAGCTGGTTCCTGATGCACCCTGCGGAGGCCGGGGAAAGTGCGGGAAATGTCGTGTTAAAATAGAAGATCACATGGTGCTTGCATGTCAGACGGAAATCCACAGTGACCTTGAAGTAGATACATTGTCCGGATGCCAGGAAGAGGAGATCCTTACAGAAGGAATGCAGAGACCGGTTGCGTTCAGGCCTGATCTGAAACAGAAAAAAGTGATTCTTAAGAAACCGGAGACAGGAGACAACCGCTCTGAATGGGAGCGGCTGACAGAACAGCTGGATGTGGAAAAACCTGTTCTGCCTGATACTGAAATTGCATCGAAGCTTTATGGCTGCAGAAAAGAAGCAGAAGAATGGTATGTGATCTGTGCAGGAAATGAGATCCTGGATATCAGCAGAGAAGAGAAAAAAATCTGTTTTGCGGCTTTTGATATAGGTACAACGACGGTGGTTGGCTATCTTATGGATGCATTGACCGGGAAGCAGCTGGCTCTCAAGAGTAGAATGAACCCACAGACTCAGTATGGCGCAGATGTGATCATGCGGGCGGATCATGCTCTGGAGCATGGCGTAGAGCAGCTGACCGGCTGCATACGGAATGCGGTTGATGAAATGCTCCAGGAACTGGCAGAGGAAGCAGGAAGAAGCACATTAGATATCTGTCAGGTATCCGTGGTAGGAAATACCTGCATGCATCATCTTTTTCTTGGGATTTCTCCGGCATCGCTGGTCCATGCACCATATAATCCGGCGATCAGTCAGGGGCTTACACTGAATGCAGAGCAATATGGGCTCCATATCCACAGAAAGGGGCAGCTGCTTATGCTGCCTGATATAGCCGGGTATGTAGGGGCAGATACCTGTGGCTGCATTTTGACGCTCAGACAGGATCAGCAGAACGAGATCAGCCTTATGATCGATATTGGAACGAACGGGGAGATGGTCCTTGGAAATAAAACGAGATTAGCCTGTTGTTCAACAGCTGCCGGTCCGGCATTTGAAGGTGCAAAGATCGAGTGCGGGATGCGTGGAGGAGCAGGAGCAGTGGATCATGTAGTATACAAAGATGGAAAATGGGAATACACGACTATAGGAAATAAGGCTCCGGCAGGCTTATGCGGTTCAGGTCTGATCGATCTTGTGGCACAGCTGTACCTGGCTGGCTTTATTGATGAAAGTGGTCATCTGGAAAGCGGCCAGGAAAAGGCGGGAGTGTTTGTGCTGGTACCTCCGGAAAAGTCGGGAAATGACAGGGGCGTTTATCTGACACAGAAGGATATCGGAGAGGTACAGCTGGCAAAAGCGGCTATCGCAGCGGGAATCTTTCTTCTTATGAAAAGACTGGAGATCACAGAAAAGGATATTAAACGGGTCTATCTTGCCGGTGCATTCGGTAATTACATGAATCCGGAAAGTGCGGCAGCGATCGGGATGTTCCCGGCCGGACTGCTGCCCAGGATACAGCCGGTGGGAAATGCGGCAGGCGAAGGTGCCAGGATCGCACTCCTGAATGAAGAGGAAAGAAAAGAAATGGATCGAACTGTCAAAAATATGGATTTTGTGGAGCTGGCAGCTTCGCCGGAGTTCCAGGACTGTTTTGTGGATGGCTTATGCTTTCCGTAATGCGAGGAGAATGGATATGCTTAATATAAAAGAACTGGAAGAGATGGGAAAAAAGGCAGGATTTTCTTATGTAGCACTTCTGAAGAGCGATTCGATCCAGCTTATGCCGGAGGTAAGGGAAATGTGCAAAAATAATACCTGCCATATGTATGCAAAACGCTGGAGCTGTCCTCCCGGATGCGGAGATCTTGAAGTATGCAGAAAAAAGATAGAAAAGTACAGGGAAGGCATTATTGTCCAGACAGTGGGGAAACTGGAGGATCCTTTGGACGGAGAGACGATGATGGAGACCGAAGCGGTTCATAAACAGAATTTTTATGAATTTGAAAAAATGCTCAGAGAAAGATGGCCGGGCATGCTCCCCATAGGGGCCGGGTGCTGTACAAAATGTAAAACGTGTACATATCCGGATGCTCCATGCCGTTTCCCCGAACAGGCATTTTCTTCGATGGAAGCCTATGGAATGCTGGTAACACAGGTATGCCAGGCAAATGGTCTGGAATACTATTATGGTCCCTGTACGATCGCCTATACCAGCTGTTATCTTCTTGAATAGAACAGGAGTGAAAAAATGAATGACAGAGAACGGGAGGCATATCTGAACAGGATCGGATATGAGGGTGAATTAAGAACAGATAAAAAATGTCTGGAAAAGATAATGGACCTTCATCTTTGCAGTATTCCCTTTGAAAATCTGGAAGTTTTTGACGAGGGAAGGATTCCTTCTCTGAAGTGGGAAGATATTTATGAGAAGATCATTGTCAGAAAACGAGGTGGATATTGCTTTGAGCTGAATAAATTGTTTTATGAGCTTCTGAAAGCTTTGGATTTCCGTGTGATCCCTGTGGCGGTAAGGATATTGTGGAACCGGGAAGAGCTTCCGCCGGTCCTGCACCGGGCAACCCTTGTTATTTTTGAGGAAGAAAGCTATTACTGTGATGTAGGATACGGAGGTCCCGGTCCCAAGAAGCCGGTTCTTATGAAGGATGGTATCCACAGAGAAAAAAACGGATGGTACCGTGTTAACATGAAGCCGGGAAATACAAACGGAGAGATACTTGTTGAACGAAGGAAAGAAGAAAAATATCTGCCAATACTCAGATTTTCACAGACTCCTACAGTAGAAGCAGATTTTGAACTGCTGAATTTCTATTGTGCAAAATCTCCAGATGTATTAATTACCAGAAAAAGAGTGGTGAGCATCTGCAGACCGGAAGGAAGTGTTGCGCTGACCGGGGATGTTCTTACAATCCAGAAGGAAGATGGATCCATTGAAACGAAAATAAGCGATTCGGAAGAAACCATCAGGCTATGGATGGAACATTATTTCGGATTGGAGTTTTTACAGATATAAGCAGAAAAAAGGACCAGGTTGTCAGGTGACAGTCTGGTCCTTTTCCTGCAGAAGAAAGCAGAGCTGCAGAAGAAGCCGGTCTTTCGGATTATCCAGATCAACCTTTGTGAGTTTCTGGATGCGCTCCAGACGGTAGGTCAGGGAACTTCTATGTATAAAAAGCTCACGGGCTGTCTGAAGAGAATTGCGTTCATGCTCCAGATAGACCTTGAGTGTGTGATACAGCTCAGTATTGTTTTTTCGGTCATAATTCTGCAGTGCATCCAGCCGTGAAGAGACCAGAAGCTCGGGACTGATCTGATGGCTGATCTGGGAAAGCATATATTCCAGAAGATAAGCATCAAAATGATAGCACCAGGCCATGCTCTGACTTTTTTTGCCCAGGCGCAAGGCGGAAACAGCCTGAATATATCCCTGAGGGATCAGGAGAAAATCACGAAATTCAGAGCTTACTCCCATTTTAAAAAGCCCTTCGCGCAGGATGATCGCAAGTGAACTGATAACATCGGAAGATACAGAGTGCTTAAAGGACAGATTAACGATCACAACGATTCCCTGCTGATAGGTAAAAGCCAGACCTTCCGGGATCTGGGCTTCAATGTGTCCCAGTGTGGCGATGGAAGAGTGCATACGGTCATCCTGCTGCTGGGTTTCCAGACGAAGTACAAGATACCGGTCATGGCGATTCCAGTTCAGATACTGGATCTGATCGGTAACTGCCTGTAGTTCTGTGAGCTTTCCGGAAAGATACTCCGTGAAGAACTGCCGGGAGTCATTTCCCATTGAGATTTGGAACAGATTGTGCCGACGGATGCATAGCTCGATAAAGGAGCCAAGATACTCAAGAGCAGAAAAATGTCCGGGCTGTATCTCCGTCTGGAGCTCATCTACACAAAGCCTGCCCTGATAATTGCCGCTGACCCAGAGATTCATGTAGAGGATACGGTAACCGCGGAGCTCTTCGGAATAAATATTGGCGCCGTGGGTGATAAGTGTGCGCTGGTATTCGGCATCAAGCTTGAAATCCTGAATCAGGCTTAAAGGTGCGATGAGTCTACCTGTACGCTGGTCATGGACCCATTCGGACATACCGGTTACGTGCCGGGGAGAAGAAAGGATATAAAAGTTGGTGTCGTGGGCAAAAACCGGATTATGAAATATATCCAGACTGGCTTCCAGCATCTCATTCAGCGGATCGATACTTCCAAGTGCAAGCTGGAGTTTACTGTCCCAGTCAGAATATCTGTCAAAGGTCTGCTGTATTTGGTTGAAGACCTCAGAAAAAGAAAGGGTTCCCTTAATGTGAAGGATCCTGCAGCTTTCGGAAAAGCAGGAAAGATCACCGGAGCCCACCACTACAAATGCGATGTTCTGGTATCGCAGGAAGCTTTCGGAAAGAGAATTGCCGAAGACAAGATAAAGGTAGCATGGCTTTAGCAGGGCTCCTGCCTGATATATGCGAAGACCATCCAGCGTCAGGGGGTCTTCACGGCAGAGGATGGAAACATCCTCTTTTTTCTCCGCAAAATCGTCAGCAATGATCTGGAGATTAAGATGGAAGCCTGTATGCAGGCTATTCACGAAATGCTCTCTTTTGTTCAAAATATTTCCTCCAATTCATAAAAGCCTTGTATTTATAGGAAATTATAACATATTAGACGGAAAATAAAAAGAAAACGGAGGGGAAATTATTTGTGCATATTTACAATAATAACTGTACAAAAAGTATGAAGCATTGGAGAAAGAATGAAGAAGTGTGCGGATTTACGAACAAGAAAAAAACAACTATACTATAACCATCAAAGGTAACGTGAAGTTGTGGAAATGGCCGGCCCCACAAAAAACAGCGAAGGGGGAAAGAAAATGAGTAAAAATGAAATACCGAAACAAGATCCGAAACAGAAAAAGGGTCTTACAAATGCCCTGAAATATTTCTTTGGTGTTGGTGATGCCGGATTTGTTCTTATGAGTAATATCGAGACATTTTACTTTATGACATTTCTGACGGATCTGGCTGGTTTTGCAGCTGGTGTAGCTGGTGTGATCAATTCCGTATTTACCATTGTTGATGCATGTCTGTCCTGGCTTTACGGAGGAATCATCAATGGCACAAAAGCAAAGAAATGGGGGCGTTATCGTTCCTGGCTGATCATGGTTCCGTGGATGGTGCCGTTTCTGTACGCATTCATGTTCATACGTGTCAGCGATAATGAATGGGTTTCGGCAGTGGTGATCATTGCCGCATCCATCGCATCTCATGTGGCATGGAATTTCAGCTATGTTGCCAACGCAACCCTGATCAGTATTGTTGGCAAAACACCGGAAGACAAAGCAACGCTTGCATCCTCCAGGGCAACCTGGAATAACATAGGCGGTCTGTTGTTTTCCTATATGGGTCTTCCATTTGCAACACTTCTTGCCGGATATGTCGGTGAGAAAAATAAATTTGCAGCAGCAGCTTTCTGCCTGGGTATTCTGATGGTCGTAACCTATTTTGCCCATTTCAAGATGACGGAAGGCTATGAAGAGATTGAAACAGAAACAGCAGGAAAGAAAAATGACAAAACAAAGATCACGATCAGAGAGATGTTTGCTTCCCTGTTTCAGAATCCGCCTCTTATGGTCCTGATGCTGGCAGACCTTGCAAAATGGTGTGTGAAATTTGTAACAGCAGCATCTGCTATTTACTATTTCAGGGATGCAATGGGAAATCCGGGACTGATGACCACTTATCTTCTCTGTGTTGCCATCGGTGCCATCATCGGAGCTTTTTCCATGAGATACATTGCAAAAGCAATATCGTCCCGTACAACTATGATCATTGCTTATGCAGGAATGGCAGTATCACTGTTCCTTGTATATATTTTCTATGGAAATGCAATGACAGTGATCGCTCTTATGACACTTGCCCAGTTCTTCTATGGCATGGCTTTTGCAGCTTCACCTGCACTTTATGCGGACACTGTAGTGTATGCAACATGGAAGAGCGGAAAAGATGCATCCGGATGGATCATGGGATTACAGAATCTTCCGCTGAAGATTGCCGTATTCTTAAGAGGAACGATCCTCAGCGCCTGTCTTGTGGCGGTAGGCTGGAAATCCGGAGTTGTTCTTGAGGGAACGGCCCGTCAGGGAATGACGATTTCCTTTGCACTTGTTCCGGCTATTTTCTGTCTGGCAGGTCTTCTGCTTCTGGTGTTTGGATTTAAGATCACAAAGGAAAAGGTTCTTCAGTATCAGGCTGAGATTGACGCAAGATCATAAAGATAAGTGATCGGGTATTTCGAAAGATCACAGGATAATAAAGGAGGAAGCATTATGTTGAAAGCATCGGAGATTTTACTTGAAACGATAAAAAAGGACGGCAGGCCGGAACGACTTCTGAGACAGTATGAGGGTGCGACCTTTTACCCGCCGAACCCGGCAAATAATTATGTGCGTGGAAACCGTCACCGTGGTATGGAGCCTATGAAGGATCTTTTCGGAACTGAGATCCTCTGGCCCCAGGAACAGCTGGCTGCAATGCCACATGTAACAGAGGACAATAAGGTCATTGATGATATCACAGAATGGAAAGAGCAGCTGGTGATTCCAGATATTGTCGGTCAGTGCTCGGATCCGGCTTTATGGGAACCATTTAAACAGAAGGCACAGGAGATAAAGGATTCAGGAAGCCTTTTCATGGCATTTATGCCTACAGGTGTTTTTGAGAGGCTTCACTTCCTGATGGGATTTGAGGATATGCTGGTGAACTTCCTTCTTGAGCCGGAGGATATGATGGATCTCTGCAATGCCATTGGGGAGTACCGTTTCCAGCTTACAAAGCTGATCGTTGATAATCTCCACCCGGATATCATCCTTTCCCACGATGACTGGGGTTCCAAGCAGTCCCTGTTCATCAGTCCGGACACATGGAGAGAATTTATCAAACCACAGTATGAAAGATCCTATAAATATATGAAAGACCATGGAGTGATCATCATGCATCACGCAGATTCCTTCATGGAACCGATCATAGAGGATATGGTTGATCTTGGGATTGACATCTGGCAGGGAACACTTCCGCAGAATGATATTCCGAAGCTCCAGAAACAGCTGAACGGAAGAATGACACTTATGGGCGGAATCGATGCTTCTATTGTAGACCGTGTGGATTCCACAGAAGAAGAGATCCGTAAGGAAGTCAGAAGAGCATGTGAGGAGTATGCACCAAACGGACATTTCATTCCATGTATTACCTATGGAGGTCCCGGTTGTCTGTTCCCTCATGTAGATTCAATTATTGATGACGAGATTGAAAAATATAATAAGGAGCATTCCTGTAATTAATTAAAAGCGCCAATTGAATAAAAAAGAACCTCAAGGTATGATTGAGTTGCATCTTGGCGGATGTAAACAAAACAATCAAGCACTGGAGGTTCCAAATGAATTATACACAGAATGAAAAGATTGAGC
>NZ_JAMOYY010000024.1:0-48742 GCF_023669475.1 Blautia sp. MB18-30
AACGAACAGACGGAAAATACTTATATAAATATGTGGACGCATTTGGAAACACAAAATATGTGTATGCTTGGAGATTGACACCCACAGACCCGACACCAAAGGGAAAACGGGAAAAACCCTCACTTCGAGAACTGGAACAGCAGATAAGACGGGATATTGAGGACGGTATCGACAGCACAGGCAAGAAAATGACGCTTTGCCAACTCTATGCCAAACAGAACGCACAGAGGGCAAATGTGAAGAAAAGCACAATGAAACAACGGGAACAACTCATGCGGTTATTGAAAGAGGATAAGTTAGGTGCTAGGAGCATTGATACAATCAAGCCCTCTGACGCTAAGGAATGGGCATTACGCATGAAAGACAAAGGCTTTTCCTACAATACCATTAACAACCATAAACGCTCGTTAAAAGCGTCATTCTATATCGCTATACAAGACGATTGCGTAAGGAAGAACCCTTTTGATTTCAAGTTAAATGAAGTCCTAGAAAATGATACCAAAGAGAAAGTCGCATTGACAGAGGAACAGGAACAAGCCTTATTGTCATTTATTAAGACGGACAATGTGTATCACAAGCATTATGATGATGTGCTGATACTGTTAAAAACAGGACTTCGTATCTCGGAACTGTGCGGACTGACAGTAGCCGATATTGATTTCAAGAATGAAGTTGTGATTATCGACCACCAGTTACTAAAGAGCAAGGAACAAGGCTATTATATTGAAACGCCTAAGACGAAAAGCGGAATAAGGCAAGTACCATTAAGCAGAGAAACGATACAGGCATTTCAACGGGTTATGAAAAAACGCCCAAAGGCAGAACCATTTGTGATAGACGGACGGAGCAATTTTCTGTTTGTCAATCATAAAGGCAAGCCCAAAGTTGCGATTGATTATAACGCCTTATTTATCCGTATGGTAAAGAAATACAACAAGCACCACAAGGACAATCCCTTGCCACATATCACACCGCATACGCTACGCCATACGTTCTGCACAAGGCTGGCAAGCAAGAACATGAACCCAAAAGATTTACAGTATATCATGGGGCATTCAAACATTAGTATCACAATGAATTGGTACGCTCATGCGTCCATAGATACCGCAAAATCAGAGGTTCAGCGTCTAATTGCATAGAAGTATTTACCACGATTTTAACCACGTTTGATAGAGAAAATATAAGAAGATAGACCTAGATATGTGAGGTTTACCACAAAAGAAAAATGCCCGTAGAGCCGATAAAATAAGGCTTTGCGGACATTTAAGAAGATATAAAAAGATAGTCAAAAAGACATATATAATTTCATCTAAATGCCAATAATATTTAGGCATTTTAACAGATTTGCCTAGTTTTTGGTCATGCCAATTATATTGTCTATTGTTATTCAAATGGAAAAAACGTACAGTAACACCATGAGTCAGGCAAAGATAGTAAGAAAGCTTTGGTACTCGAAATGCAGTGTGACGGAATGAAGATGTCCGTTTAGCTAGATTGCATATTTACATTGAGAGAAATAAGGAGAGATAGTATGAGCGCAATGAACACACTTAAGAAATTCGGACTTGAACAGGCATTCAATTATGTTTATAAAGATCCGGATAAGAATTTTATCAAGATCATGGACTGGGCAGATAAATTTTCCGGTGGTGGATTTCCTACACAGAGAGCAATGATCCGCGCAGCCATTTCTAATCCGGAACATCCGTATTATCCGTTTATTCATAGATTGGTAACTGATATTGATCCGCATGTTATGAAAACTCTGGTTGCAAACTTCTTTATCAATGCAAATCTTGCAGGCTGGAAGAAACAGGATGAATGCCGTGAGAAATATGGCTGTAATATCCCGTGGGCAATCCTTCTTGACCCAACAAGTGCATGTAACCTGCACTGTACAGGATGCTGGGCAGCAGAGTATGGAAACAAGCTGAACCTCACCTACGATGAGATCGATGACATCATCCGCCAGGGTAAGGAGCTTGGCGTTTATATGTATATTTACACAGGCGGAGAGCCACTTGTAAGAAAAAAGGATCTGATCCGTCTTTGCGAGAAACATAATGACTGTATCTTCCTTTCCTTCACAAATGCAACACTGATCGATGAGGATTTTGCAAATGATATGCTTCGGGTAGGAAACTTTGTTCCTGCAATTTCACTGGAAGGATTTGAGACTGCAACAGATGGCAGAAGAGGAAATGGTGTATACCAGAAGGTTATCAAGGCCATCAATCTTCTCAGAGAGAAGAAGCTTGTATTTGGTATCTCTGCATGTTATACGAGTGCAAATTTCGAGTCTATCACATCAGAGGCATTTTACGACAGCCTGATCGATCTTGGAGCGTACTTTATCTGGTATTTCCATTATATGCCGGTTGGAAATGATGCAGCACCGGAGCTGCTTCCTACTCCTGCACAGAGAAGAGAAACCTATGAGCGTATCCGTAAATACCGTGCAACAAAGCCGTTGTTTGCCATGGATTTCCAGAATGATGCAGAGTTTGTGGGAGGATGTATTGCAGGCGGCCGTCGCTATCTGCATATCAATGCAAACGGCGATATCGATCCATGTGTGTTTATCCATTATTCTGATTCCAATATCCGCGAGAAAACACTTCTGGAAGCACTGCAGTCTCCGATGATGATGGCATATCATGACGGACAGCCGTTTAATGACAATATGTACCGTCCATGCCCGATGCTTGAAAATCCGCAGAAGCTGAGAGAAATGGTAGAAAAATCCGGAGCACATTCCACAGATCTTCAGTCACCGGAGAGTGCAGAGCATCTCTGTGCGAAATGTGACCGGTATGCTGAAAACTGGAAGCCGGTAGCAGAGGAAATGTGGAAGGAAGACCAGGAGAGAAAGGCAGCGAAGAAAGGCTGCTGATCCTGAAACTTAAAAAAGCAGAACTTATGAAAGAGCACGGTACCGGAAACAGGTGCCGGTGCTCTTTTTTTGAAAACGGAGGGATCAGATCATGAAAAAAATGATTGACAACATCAGAAAATATCTGCCAGCGGTGCTCCTTCTTGTGCTTCTCCTTTTCTGTATCCGTTATAGAGAGGATCTGTCTGTGGAAAGGATCTTAAGCTATACACCGGAGGAACCTGTTAAGGCTGCATTACTTATGCTTGGGCTTTATGCAGTGAAAAGTGTCTCTTTTATATTTCCAATTGCGATCCTGCAGCTTGCTGTAGGGCATCTGTTTTCTACAGGAACAGCACTTCTGGTGAACTTTCTGGGAAGAGCAGTCACATTGGCACTTCCATATTGGATGGGACGCTTCTCAGGTGCATCCATGGTGGAAAGTCTTACAGCTAAATATCCGAAACTGAAAACAGTAGTAGATTACCAGAACGGAAATTGCCTGTATATTTCATTTTTTATGCGGACATTGAACTTTTTACCGGGAGATGCTGTGAGTCTGTTTCTCGGAGCTGAAAAGATTCCATTTGGAACCTATATGGCAGGTGGCGTGCTTGGAACGCTGCCGGGAGTTATTCTCGCTACAATATTTGGAGCAAATATCAAAAATCCGAAGTCTCCGGCATTCTGGCTTTCCGCAGTGCTTCTTGTGATGATCAGTGTATTCTCGATCCTGATCCATAGATATATTTCCGGGAAGAAAAAATAAAAGGGCTTTCTCCTTCCTGCTTTTACTGTGAAGAAAAATGTAGTATAATGCAGACAGTAAAGAAAAGAAGGGAAGGAACATGGGGATCGATCATAACAAAAGATTAAAGGAACATTTATATTATTACAGTGCAAGAATCAGCCGGGATATCTCAAATCTGATCAAGTGGCTGGTTTTTGCTGTCATTACAGGATGTATCGTAGGTGCTGCCAGCACACTGTTTTCTTTTACGTTGAAGGCAGTGACCAGTTACCGGAAGGCGCATGAATGGATTTTTCTTTTGCTGCCATTATCCGGACTTGTCATTGTATTTTTGTATGAGAAGCTTGGAAAAGAGGATGGAGGGACCAATCAGGTTCTTTCTACCGTGCGTTCCAGAGATGATGTGCCAATCCTTTCTGCGCCTCTGATCTTTATCACAACGGCGCTGACTCATCTTGCCGGTGGTTCTGCGGGACGTGAGGGAGCAGCGATCCAGCTTGGAGGAAGTATTGCCAACCAGCTTGGAAGATGGATCCATCTGGACGAGGAGGACCGTCATGTAATTGTCATGTGCGGCATGAGCGCGGCGTTTTCCGCATTGTTTGGAACACCGATGGCAGCGGCAGTTTTTGCGCTGGAAGTGGTCAGTGTGGGCGTGATGTATTATGCAGCACTGATGCCGTGTATGATCGCGTCACTGGTCGCTTCCGGATTTGCAGCCGGAATGGGAGTCACACCTGAAAGTTTTCATGTGACGGATATTCCGGCACTGACTGTGGAAACTGGCCTGAAAATGGGAGTGATCGCTCTGGGCTGTGCAATTGTCAGCATTATGTTCTGTATTGCGCTGAATGGTGCAGCAGGACTTTATGGCAGATGGTTTAAGAATAAATATGTCAGGGTTGCAGTGGGCGCCTGCCTGGTCATTGTTGTCACCTTTATTCTGAGAACAGATGAATATATGGGCGCTGGTGCGGAGCTTATTGAAAAAGCGGTGGAAAACGGACAGGCGGATACTTTCGCCTTTTTCTGGAAAATGGTGCTTACAGCACTGACTATGCGCGCAGGATTCCGCGGGGGAGAGATCGTACCTTCTTTCTGCATTGGAGCTACCTTTGGCTGTGTGATGGGTAATCTTATGGGAATTTCTCCGTCGATCTGTGCAGCCTGCGGAATGGCAGCAGTTTTCTGCGGTGTGACCAACTGTCCGATCACTTCGATCCTGATCGCTTTTGAAATGTTTGGCTTTAAGGGAGTATCCTTCTATCTGATCGCAGTATCTATCAGCTATGCAGCATCGGGATATTATGGCCTTTACAAGGATCAGACCATTGTGTACTCCAAATATAAAGCAAAATATGTGAACCGACATACCAGATTCTGATATAGAACGAAATGTGAAGGGGTGTGTATACTGGCATAATATCTTATGGAATACCGCATGGACATGGCTGGAAAATATCTGGACATCTGCGGAAATCTGATGTAATATATTAAACGTTAGTATTTACAGAAAGGCAGATTTTAAGGTATGGAAGAGAAGATTCTTGATTTTATCATGGAGTATGCACAGGAGAATGAGGGAGTCCCGTTTCAGGTGATCGAGGAGAATTTTAATATCGTTATGGATGATAAGCTGAAAGATATCATCAGTGATGCGATCTGGGACAGAGACAATGTTTCTGATGTGATCATGGAAAGTGAGCGTTATGTGATCACCTGTTTTGAAGATTAATACAGGACTATCTGTGACCGTTACGGTAATGGAATTAAGAAATCTGATATGAGGAGAATGCATATAGGGCATTCTCCTTTTTTCGTCAATCTGTCAAAAGAATCCAAAAGAATCTAAAAGAATCTAAAAGAATTGAAGTTCCCTAAAAAGAATGATATCCTAAAGAAAAACAGATGGGGTGGTTGAAATGAACAGCAAATATGAGATCAGCACAAAAGAAAACCGGGAATTTCTGAAAGCATCCTGTGAGGAGCTTTTGAATTTCGGGCATCGGTTTCCTTCACCGAATGGAGGTTCCTATTATCTGGGGGACGACGGAACACCATGGAAGGACAGAAACCGGGAAACCTGGATCACCTGTCGTATGGCGCATGTATACAGTCTGGGTCTGATGCTTGGCCATGAGGGAAGCGAAGAGCTTGCGGATGCGGCATTGAAAGGTCTGAAGGGAGAGCTTCACGATGAAAAAAACGGTGGCTGGTATGCAGGTGTAACACCGGAAGGAGATATTGTGCCCAATAAACAGTGTTATGCCCATGCATTTGTGATCCTGGCTGCATCTTCCGCACTGACAGCCGGAAGGCCCGGGGCGAAAGAGCTCCTTGAAGAGGCATTGGCTGTTTATGACCGACATTTCTGGAATGAAGAGGAGGGGCTGGCCTGCGATACCTGGAATACGGAATTTACCGTGCTGGATGATTACCGGGGATTAAATGCCAATATGCATACGGTAGAGGCTTTTCTGGCAGCAGGAGATGTCACCGGGGATAAAAAATATCACATTCGTGCAGGCAGGATCATTGATCATGTGATCCAGTGGGCAGAAGATAACTCCTGGAGGATCCCGGAACATTTTACGAAGGAATGGGTGGCAGATCTTGACTGCAACCGTGACCGTCCGGATGATCCGTTCAAGCCATACGGCGCAACACCGGGACATGGAATCGAATGGGCAAGGCTGATCACACAGTGGACGCTTGCAAACTGTGGAGAAGAGAAAGAAAAACTGGAAAAATATCTTCAGGCAGCAGAGAAACTTTACACAACAGCAATAAAAGACGGCTGGAACGCAGATGGTGCACCGGGAATTGTATACACGACAGATTGGAATGGCAAACCGGTGGTACATGACCGTATGCACTGGACTCTTGCGGAAGCGATCAATACCTCTGCAGTTCTTTATCAGGTGACCGGTAAGGAGAAATATGCGAAAGATTATGCTGCGTTTATGAAGTACCTGGATGAAGTGGTCATGGATCACGAAAACGGCTCCTGGTTTCATCAGCTGGATGAGCAGAATCATCTGAAAGGAACCGTATGGCCCGGAAAATCCGATCTGTACCATGCACTGCAGTCTACACTGATCCCATATCATAAAGCAGATACGTCTATTGCACCGGCAGTGAAGAAAAAACTGGAGATCTGAACAAAATCGTTTTGCGATTTTTGTTCGTGAGCATGTAATGAAGCGGAGTGCGAATGTTCAATAAAAAAACTTCCTGTGTTTACAGAAAAATTTCTCAGGACAGATACTTGCAGAGATACAGGTATCCGGTCTCGAAGAAATAAGAAAACACAGGAAGGTTTTTTGTTGAATAGTTATTACTCCGTAACCTCTTTCAGATCCGAAATATCCGGAGAAGCCATGAGAGAATAATTGGTGTAATAAACAACGAAACCGGGTTTCGCACCGGCAGGTTTTTTCACATGCTTTTTCTGGATATAATCGATTTCTACCTTGGGAGCAGAGTGTCCTTTGGAGTACCAGGCTGCCAGGCGGCCTGCTTCTTCGAAGGTACGGTCCGGAAGTTCACCGTCTTTGGTGCGGACGATCACATGGGAACCAGCCATTTTCTTTGCATGGAACCACCAGTCATTTCCGGTTGCGAACTTGAAAGTCAGCTCATCATTCTGGAAATTGTTTTTTCCCACATAGATATCAAAACCGTCACTGGATATGTAGTGGAGCGGTTTGGATTTCGGCTGGGCTTTCTGGCCTTTTTTGTTTGTGTAGTGACGTTTGATATAGCCGTACTCAGTGAGCTCTTCCTTGATCTGGGAAAGGTCACTTTCAGATCTGGCAATATCCAGAGCATTGGAGATAGATTCCAGATGAGAGATCTCACTTTCCGTATCTGTGATCTGTTCTGTGACGGCTTCCTCTGTACGCTTTAGCTTTCCGTATTTATCAAAATATTTCTTGGAATTCTGTGCCGGAGTCAGTGTCGGGTCAAGAGGGATAGTGATCTCCTCATTGGTGTAATAGTTCAGTGCCGTAAAGGATCTGCAGCCTTCCTCAAGCCCGTATCCGTAGGTGTTGATCAGTTCACCGTAGACCTTGAATTTATCTTTTTTTGCAGTATCATTCAGCTGCTTTTTCTGGATGTTGTATTTTTTTCGGTTACGTTCCAGAGCGGTCTGTACTACACGGCGAAGATCGGAGGATTTCTGGTGGATACGTGTCAGCAGACTTTTGGTAGCATAATAGGTTTCCAGCATAACAGAGACACTGTCAAAGATTTCGCTGCGGTATTCACTGCCAAACTGCTGATAAGGAAAGACACCGTATTCCACAGGTTCCTCTCCGCGGTAGACAATATTCGGGGTGAACTCTCTGTTCCGGATCTGTTCCATAAGGCGGAGAAAGGTATGATAAAGATGGGTGCAGGCTGCCTCATCCAGGGACTGCGATGCATCGCTTCCGTCAATGGATGCACGGTAGCAGATCTCCTCAGCCATTACCGGGCTCATACCTGTGAGTGAAGTGTAAAGCGCCTTGGAAATATTCACAGGCTTTTTACAGATGTGCTGTGTGAACTCCTCCTCGGAAACAGTCAGCGGATTTTCTTTATCCCTGGTATTGGGAATGAAATATTCTCTTCCGGGAAGAACCTCACGGACAGAGCTCATATGAGAAGAGACATGTTTGATGCTGTCCAGGATCATTCCCTTTTCGTCACAGAAGATGATGTTGCTGTGCTTGCCCATCAGTTCCATGATCAGACGCTTTCTGCAGGGATCCCCCAGCTCATTAAGATGCTCCAGCTCAAATTCCACCACACGCTCCATTCCAGGCTGTTTCACATCAAGGATACGGGCGCTTCCGATGTGCTTTCTGAGAAGCATGCAGAAGTTCGGTGCAGTTAAAGGACTGATACGGTTCTTATCTGTAAAATAGATCAGAGGAAGGGATGCGCTTGCACTTAAGAGAAGACGTTTCTGTCCATTTGCGCCCTTTCCTGTGATCAAAAGTTCATCGTTTTCCGGTTGGGCGATCTTGTTGATACGTCCGCCTTTTAAATTATCATCGATCTCTGCCACGAGAGCAGAAACTGTAATTCCGTCAAATGCCATGATTTTACCTCCATTTCAACATCAATCATTATAACAGTAAAAAAAGAGTTTGACTAGGGTTTTGGAATGAACTATAATAAATCCGTATGCAATCAGTTACTGTATTTATCAGCAGCTGATAAACTTAAGAGGCAGTATTGGAGGATAACATGATAAAAAGTATGACCGGCTTTGGCAGGGCAGAAGCAGTTTCCAGAGAGCGTAAGGTTTCTGTTGAACTGAAATCCGTCAATCACAGATATCTGGATCTGAACATCAAAATGCCGAAAAGACTCAGCTATTTTGAGGGAGAGATCCGAAATGTGATGAAGACTTATATCCGCCGCGGCAAAGTCGATGTGTTCATCACCTATGAAGACTATACAATGGGCGGAATGGCTCTGAAATACAATGCAGAGCTGGCAAAGGAATATCTGGGCTATCTGAACCAGATGAGTGAGGAACTGGGGATCGAGAATGATATCCGTGTTTCCACACTTTCCAGATATCCGGATGTGTTTACAATGGAAGAGCAGGCTCCGGATGAGGAAGAGCTCTGGAATTTTCTGGAAGGTCCGCTTCATGAGGCCTGCCGGAAATTTGTGGAGACCCGCCAGCGTGAGGGTGCTAATCTGAAACAGGACCTTCTTGGGAAGCTGGACGGACTGGAAGCAAAGGTCGATGTAGTGGAAAAACGTTCTCCGGAAGTAGTGAAGGCTTATCGGGAGAAACTGGAAGCCAAGATGCACGAGCTACTTGAAGATAACCAGATCGATGATTCCAGGATCGCCGCAGAGGTGATACTTTTTTCAGATAAGATTTGCAATGATGAGGAGACGGTACGTCTTCGAAGCCACATCCACGGAATGAGAAAGATCCTGGATGAGAACGAGGGCGTGGGACGTAAGATGGATTTCATGGCACAGGAGATGAACCGTGAGGCGAACACTATCCTGTCTAAATCCAATGATCTTATTGTATCCAACGCGGCCATCGATCTGAAGACAGAGATCGAGAAGATCCGTGAGCAGATCCAGAATATCGAGTAACCGGACAGGAAACAGGCTGTACACAGACAGAAAGGGAGAGCGTAAATGGCGAAACTTATTAATGTAGGCTTTGGAAATGTTGTCAATTCACGCAAGATCGTGGCTGTGGTAAGTCCGGATGCCGCTCCTGTAAAGCGCATGATACAGAGTGTCAAGGGGACCCGAACTCTGATCGATGCCACACAGGGAAGAAAAACAAAAGCAGTGATTGTTACTTCCGATGATTATCTTGTCCTTTCCGCTCTGCAGCCGGAAACTATTGCCAGGAGATTTTCGGAAGCGTATGGAGAGGAAATGAGGGAGGAAGGAAATGAGTAAGGGAATTTTAGTTGTTGTTTCGGGCTTTTCCGGTTCCGGAAAAGGTACTGTCATGAAACGGCTGATGGAAAAATATGACAATTATGCATTATCTGTTTCTGTTACTACCAGAAATCCAAGACCAGGCGAGAAGGACGGAGAGGCTTATTTCTTCCGCACAAAAGAAGAATTTGAACAGCTGATCCGGGAAGACGGACTGATCGAGTATGCACAGTATGTGGAGAATTATTATGGCACACCCCGCAAATATGTAGAGGAGCAGCTTTCCGCAGGGAAAGATGTGATCCTTGAGATCGAGATCCAGGGTGCCATGAAGATCCGTGAGAAGTTTCCGGATACACTGCTGGTATTTGTATGTCCGCCGTCTATGGAGGAGCTTAAGAACCGTCTGGTAGGTCGCGGAACAGAGACTCTGGATGTGATCAACGGGCGTCTCAGAAGAGCGGTTGAAGAATCCAGAGGAATGGATAAATATGATTATCTCCTGATCAATGATGATCTGGAGGAATGTGTTGATACACTTCATGAGACCATCCGGTGTGAGCGCATGCGTACATCCAGGAATCATGATTTTGTATCCAGGATCCAGAAAGAAGCGGAAGCTTTTTTATAAATACCAATTAACAAGTTAAATACGGCCCTGCCGTTACAGAAGGGAGAAAAGATATGATACATCCATCTTATTCAGAATTAATTGAGGCTATCAACACAAACAACGAGGACGACGATGAGGCTCTCGTGCTGAACAGCCGTTATTCTCTTGTACTTGCAGCAAGCAAACGTGCCCGCCAGCTGATCGCAGGAGCAGAGCCGCTTGTACCGGGTGCAGCAGGAAAGAAACCGCTTTCCGTTGCCATTGATGAGCTTTACAAGGGCAAAGTAAAGATCCTTCCCGGACAGGAGGAAGAGGAAGAGCTGGAGGCTCTTGAGGCTGAGAAGGAGGCTCTTGAGGCAGCAGAGGGCGAGACCGCAGAAGGCACTGAGACTGCAGAAGCAGCTCAGACAGAAGCGGAGTAATTTTATGAAAATATTATTCATCTCTCTTGGCTGTGACAAGAACCTGGCGGATTCTGAGGAAATGCTGGGACTTCTTACAGCCGGAGGTCATGAGATCACAGACGATGAAACACAGGCAGATGCAATCGTGATCAATACCTGCTGTTTTATCAAGGATGCCAAGGAAGAGAGTGTGGAAACCATTCTTGAAATGGCAGAGTACAAAAAAACAGGAAGCTGCCATGCACTAATCGTTACCGGCTGTATGGCACAGCGATACCAGAAAGAGATCATTGAGGAGGTTCCGGAGGTCGATGCTGTTCTTGGAACTACATCCTACGGCGACATCGTAAAGGCTCTGGAGGAAGCAGTAGCCGGAAATCATTTCGAAGAATTCCGTGATATTGATTATCTGCCGGATACAGGAAGCAAACGTGTCCTTACAACAGGTGGACATTTCGGCTACCTGAAGATCGCGGAAGGCTGCGACAAGCACTGTACCTACTGCATCATCCCGAAGCTCAGAGGTAAATTTCGAAGCGTCCCAATGGAGCGCCTCATTGCCCAGGCAGAGGATATGGCTGAACAGGGAGTGAAAGAGCTGATCCTGGTAGCACAGGAGACCACCGTTTACGGAAAGGATCTTTACGGCAAAAAATCTCTTCACATTCTTTTAAAGAAGCTCTGTGAGATCAGAGGTATCCGTTGGATTCGCATCCTTTATTGTTATCCGGAGGAGATTTACGATGAACTGATCGAAACCATTCGTGATGAGAAGAAGATCTGTCATTATCTGGATATTCCGATCCAGCACGCATCGGACCGAATTCTTAAAAGAATGGGCCGCCGTACTTCCAAACAGGAACTGATCGATATTGTCGGAAAGCTCCGTAAGGAGATTCCGGATATCGTACTGCGTACAACTCTGATCACCGGATTTCCGGGTGAGACGGAGGAAGACCATGAAGAACTGAAGGAGTTCGTAGATGAGATGGAATTTGACCGTCTCGGTGTCTTCACTTACTCTCCGGAGGAGAATACCCCGGCAGCAGAGATGGCAGACCAGGTTCCGGAAGAAGTGAAGGAAGAACGCAGAGACGAGCTGATGGAGCTTCAGCAGGAGATTTCTTATGACAGAGGCCAGGACCGTATCGGACAGGAACTTCTTGTTATGATCGAAGGAAAAGTTGCAGATGAAAGTGCCTATATCGGACGTACCTACGGGGATGCACCGAAGGTTGACGGATACATTTTCGTTCAGACAGGCGAACTGCTTATGACAGGTGATTTTGCAAAGGTACGTGTGACAGGTGCGCTTGAGTATGATTTGATAGGAGTGCTGAGCGATGAATACACCGAATAAACTTACAGTTGCAAGAATGATACTTGTACCATTTCTTGTAGTTTTCTTACTGACAGGCTGGGGAGGAGAAGCAAACCGCTGGATCTGTCTTGCGATTTTTGTCGCAGCAAGTGTGACAGACTGGTTTGACGGTCATCTTGCCAGAAAATATAACCTGATAACCAATTTTGGAAAATTTATGGATCCGCTGGCAGACAAGCTTCTGGTATGCTCTGCCATGATCTGCATGATCGAGGTTGACAAGCTTCCGGCATGGGTTGTGATCATTATCATCGGACGGGAATTTATCATCAGCGGTTTCCGTCTGATCGCAGCGGAGAACGGAATTGTCATTGCCGCAAACTACTGGGGAAAATTCAAAACCGTTTCCCAGATGATCATGATCATACTTCTGATGCTGGATTTCGGAGGTGTTTTTGCAGTGCTGACACAGATATTTATCTGGCTGTCCGTTGCACTGACCATTATCTCCCTGCTGACTTATATCATGCAGAACAGAAAGGTCCTTTCCATGCAGGAGTAGGGATCAGAGTATACGAAAGGAGTTTCTTTTCATGATCACAGAACTGATATCCGTAGGAACCGAGATCCTTCTAGGAAATATCGTAAATACCAACAGCGCCTATCTTTCTGAAAAATGCGCCCTGCTTGGGTTAAGTGTTTACTATCAGGATGTAGTAGGTGATAATGAAGGCCGTATGCGTGACGTGATCCGTACTGCACTGGATCGTTCCGATGTTGTGATCCTCACCGGAGGTCTTGGACCAACAGAGGATGATATCACCAAGGAAGTAACTGCGGATCTGATGGGAATGTCTCTTAAGGAAGATTCCCACTCAAGGAAACTGATCGATAAATATCTGAAGGAATATGAGAAAAACAATCCTCAGAGACGTATCACGAAGAACAACTATAAACAGGCCATGGTTCCTGAGGGAGCCATTGTTCTTGACAATCATAACGGAACTGCTCCGGGACTGATCCTTGAGAAAAAAGGAAAAACCGCGATCCTTCTTCCTGGACCTCCCAATGAGCTGAAGCCCATGTTCGAGGAGTACGTGGTCCCATATCTGCAGAAAAACCAGCCGGAGATCATTGTGTCCCAGATGGTAAAGATTAGCGGGATCGGTGAGAGTCAGGTAGCAGAGGAAATCCAGGATCTGATCGAAAGCCAGACCAATCCTACCATTGCACCTTATGCAAAAACCGGTGAAGTGCATCTTCGTGTGACAGCAAGCGCAGAGAATGAAAAGGCCTGCAGAAAGCTGATCAAACCGGTTGTCAAGGAGCTAAAGAAGCGTTTTGGAGAGAATGTTTTCGCTACAGATGAGAGCAAGACACTGGAGGAAGCAGTGATCGATCTTCTGAAAGAGAAAGATCTGAAGCTTTCCCTGGCGGAATCGCTTACCGGCGGTATGATCGCCCAGCGCATTGTCAATGTATCCGGTGCGTCTGAGGTGTTTGGCTATGGCTTTGTGACTTACAGTAACAAGGCCAAGCATAAATGTCTGGGAGTGAAGAAGCGTACTCTGAAGGAGCAGGGGGCAGTTTCCGCCAAATGTGCCAGAGAAATGGCAAAGGGCGCCTGCAAAGCATCCGGAGCAGACATCAGTATTTCCGTGACGGGTCTGGCAGGACCGGGAGGCGGAACAAAGGAAACTCCAGTTGGTACTGTATTTATGGGCTGCTGCTATAAGGGCAAGGCTATTGCCAAAGAGTTCCACTTTACAGGAAATCGCATGCGGATCCGCGAGCAGACTACAGCGCATGCACTGGCGATGTTACGTGACTGTATCATTATGAGCAGATAGCGAATGTCTTGATCTGCCTGCTATTACGGATCAACCATGATATTTTTTATATAACAGGACTGATTTTTAAACAGATGAAACTTTCGATTTCAAGTATCTGTATCAAAAATCAGTCCTGTTTTATTTTTGTTTCCTGACAATAAGCCCCGGTATGGGCGATGAAAGAATATAAACGATCATATTTACAAGGATACTATCATAAGTGCTAGTGTTTTTATAAGGGATTTCCTCTAAAATGTGATTAAAGCAATATATGACGTAAATATACGTTTTACCGGAAAGGGGGAAATCAGAATGAAAAAGAGAAAAAATCTATTGTGTTTTGTGCTGCTGATCAGCCTTATTTTTACGATGGCATTTGGAAGTGTGACGGTCAGCGCCGCACCAAAACTGAACAGAACAAAAGTAACTCTTTTAAAAGGTGAGAAGACAACACTTAAGGTTACCGGAACCAGGCAGAAGGTTGCCTGGAGATCTTCCAAAAAGAGTGTTGCGACCGTAAACAGCAAAGGTCAGGTGGTTGCCAAAAATAAAGGTTCCGCAATGATCTATGCAAAGGTAAGCAAAAAAACGTATAAATGTGTTGTAAAGGTAGAAACACCGAAGCTCAGCAGGACATCGCTGACATTAACAGAAAAGAAATCCAGTGCCATTAAATTGACAGGAACAACTGTGAAGGTGAAATATTCTTCTTCCAATCCGAAGATCGCACGTGTGGATTCCAAAGGAAAGATCACCGCAGTGAAAAAAGGAACAGCAGTGATCACAGCGAAGGCAAATACGAAGAAATTCAACTGTAAGGTTACAGTAAAAGCAGCGCAGAAACCGAAGCCGACACCTACACCGGTGCCGAAACCATCTTTAAGTGACACCACCTTAAATATGAATAAAGGTGATGTGAGACAGCTTCAGGTAAAGAATTATAAAGAGATTCTTGTATGGACCAGTGATGATACATCTGTTGCAACTGTAGACAGTAAAGGCAAGGTAACGGCAGTGAATGTGGGAACAACAAAGATCCAGGTCCGGGATAAGAGTACCTGGCGAGGCAGCTGTACTGTCCACGTGACACAGACAGTAAAGAAACAGGTGGAGCCGGTTCTTACAAAAGGAACTAAATCTGCAAAAAAAGAGATCACCAATGATAAAGGACAGAAGGAAGTCATTAATGTAACGATAAATACCTATACTTACACCTTTACCACGATCCCGACCAATGCAGAGGAACTGAAACAGTATGATATCACAACGGCAGACGGACGCTATAAGACCATGGCTCTGCTGATCCTTGCATATCGTACCTGGACACCGACCAATCCGACGGACTGCGAGGAGATGATTTCTTATCTCAATAATAAAGAGATGACTCAGTATTACAAAAACTTTTTGAGGGATCGTATGAAAGCGGATAACGGATATAAATATCTTGGCAATTCTTACCTGAACGGAGCAACTCCAGCCAACAATTATACTCCGTCTAAACCGATTTCCATTACGTTAAGACAGGACACACTTCCGGGTAAGGGAAATTCCATCAGTGAAGATATCCCGTATTTTGAACCGACTCAGACCACTCCTGCGATCTACAGATCATTTACTGATTTTGCAGGCAGCGACAGTTCCAGATGGATCTGTACATATAAGCACTCCAAAACCGGAAAATGGTATATCTGGGACCAGTCCTGGCATGATCTTCTTACCAGGATCAAACAGCCGGCAGGAAACTATGAATATTGATCGAATGTGAATGTACCGCTATTCAATCCCATTCTAAAAAAGGAACCGACAGCGTAAAAACTGTCGGTTCCTTTTGGGCATACATAATAGAATATCTCATCGGTGCAGCGCAAACTTTTCAATGGCGCGTGCTACACCGTCTTCGTCATTGGAAGCAGTAATATAATCGGCTGCTTCTTTTACCTGGGGCTGTGCATTGGCCATGGCTACGCCAAAACCGACTTCCCGGAGAAGATGGACATCGTTGTCACCGTCTCCGCATGCCATAATGGATTCCCTTGGGATTCCCAGCATTTCGCCAAGAGCAACAAGAGCGGTTCCTTTGTTGACACCGGCGGCGTTGATCTCAATATTGTAGCTTAAGGAGCCTACAAGCTCCAGCTCCTTAAGTTCACTTAATTCCTTCCAGGCGGCGGCACGTTCCTCCATGTCTGCAAAAAGCGCCTGGACTTTATCCATGCTTCTGTTTTCTTTTGTAATGACATCCTGGATGTCCGGAACCGCGATACGGGTAGTACGGACATAATTCCACATATTAGGGTCGTGATGGTATTTTCCTACATTATCAAGCTTGGCAGCGTCTGCATATCCCTGGCCGTCAAAATAGATCTCACTTAAAGTATCATATTTTTCAAAGATACGGAGAGCTTTTTTTGCACTTTCCATGGGAAGAAGCTGCTCGATAAGAAGTTTATTATGGTCTGTATCAAGGACTCTGGCTCCGTTGGAGGTGAGAGCATAGTGAATTCCCGGAAAATTTCTCAGTTCCGCGGGAATGCCGGTATATGGCCGGCCGGTAGCCATCAGAACAAGGATACCTGCATCAATAGCTTCCCTGAGAACGCGCCTGGTATTTTCTGTGAGTTCTTTTTTTGTATTCAGAAGAGTTCCGTCCAGATCAAGACCGATCATTTTTATCTGCTGCATATTTAAGATTTCCTTTCCCGGTTAAGGTCACATATACAGAAAAACCGTCCCGAAAAAACATTTTCCGGGACGGTACCTATCTGTTTATCAGATATCAAGAAGATCACTGTAAACTTTCAGTGCTCCGTCTGTATCATGAGCGAGAACACGTTTTGCAAGAACCTTACCAAGCTGTACACCCTCCTGGTCAAAGCTGTTCAGGTTCCATACAAAGCCCTGGAACATGATCTTGTTCTCAAAGTGTGCAAGAAGCGCACCCAGAGACTTCGGTGTAAGTTCCTCACCAACAATGATACTGGAAGGACGTCCGCCCTTGAAGTTTTTGTTCAGGTTCTCATCTTCTTTTCCACATGCAAAAGCAACGATCTGTGCTGCAACGTTTGCACAGAGCTTCTGCTGGCTTGTGCTGTTCTCGATATCAACATCAACACCAAGCTGGCTCTTCTTAAAGCCGATGAACTGAAGCGGAACAATATTGGTTCCCTGATGCAGAAGCTGGTAGAAGGAGTGCTGTCCGTTGGTTCCTGGCTCACCAAAGATCACCGGTCCGGTCACATAATCCACTGGCTCACCAAAGCGGTTTACAGATTTACCGTTAGACTCCATATCACACTGCTGAAGATGAGCAGGGAAGCGGCTTAATGCCTGTGAGTATGGTAAAACTGCAGTAGAAGGATATCCCTGTACATTTCTCTCATAAACGCCGATCAGGGCATCCAGCATATCCGGGTTCTCAAGAATGTTCTTATTTGTTGCAAGCTTATCCTCCTCGGCAGCTCCGTCAAGGATGTCTGCGAATACTTCCGGTCCGAATGCAAGGGAAAGGATCGCTCCGCCTACGCCGGAAACGGAAGAGTAACGTCCGCCGATATAGTCATCCATGAAAATAGCGGTAAGGTACTCATCACTCTTTGCAAGAGGAGAGGTCTCACTGGTTACAGCAAGCATATGTCTGGACGGGTTCAGGCCCGCTTTTGTAAGGGCGTCTTTTACGAATGCCTCATTTGTCAGAGTTTCAAGTGTTGTACCGGATTTGGATACAACGATGAAAAGAGAGTGAGCAAGATCTACAGATGCAAGAACAGCAGCTGCATCATCCGGGTCAACGTTGCTGATGAATTTTGCTTCCATCTTGAAGGTGTTGTTTGCCTTTGCCCAGTTCTCAAGTGCGATATATAATGCACGCGGTCCCAGGTCACTTCCGCCGATACCGATCTGTACAACCGTAGTGAATTTCTCACCGGCTTCATTTGTGATCTCGCCTGCATGTACTTTGTTTGCAAAATCTGCAGCTTTCTTCTGCTGAGCTACATAGAATTCTCGCTTGTCCACACCGTCAACAACAACAGGCTCGCCAAGCTGTGTACGTGCAAGATGATGAAGGACCATACGTTTCTCGCCTGTGTTGATCACTGCGCCGTTATATAATTCCTGGAATTTTTCGATCAGTTCTGCCTCATCAGCCAGTTTGGAAAGTGCGTCAAGAACGGTCTCGTCCACTTCCTTGGCTGCGTAATTGTAAGCCAGACCTGCTGCCATCGGTACGCTGTACTTCTTTACACGTTCTGCACCCTGCTCGCCGGACATTGCTTCTGCAATGTTCACGTGATCTTTCAGACTATTAAGTTTGCTGTAAGAAGCAAGAGTGTCCAGATTTTTCCATGTTGCCATAATCATATTCCTCCTTTAATGACTGTGATCAGAGATATCAACATAAATCCTTCGGATATCTTTTTCACAATTGTCTACAGCCAATTATACTGAAAAAAGCTCTGGATTTCAACGGAAGGAACGATTTAATTGGTGAAAATCTTGTTAAATAAGGTAAAAAATATCAGAGATAACAGGATCGTGACGGAAATATGAAGAAGTTTCCGTCAGCAGCAGGACAGGAATGGGGAAATATGATATGATAGAAAACAGATCACCCGGAGAAAAAAGCCGGGAAAATAATAAGTGATGAAGGGAATTGTTTTATGGAGGAAATGAAGAAAAAAGGAAATGTGATTGCACTGCTGCCTATCGGTGTTTTTCTGGTCCTGTATCTGGGACTGGGGATTTTGTTTGAGTATGTGATGAAGATCCCTATGGGATTTTATAATGTACCGATCGTTGTGGCTTTTCTGTCTGCGATCCTGGTGGCATGTGTTCAGAACAGAACGATCAGCTTTGACAGAAAGCTGGAGCTTATGGCAAAAGGAGTAGGAGATAAAAATATCATCACCATGCTTCTGATCTTTCTGACCGCAGGCTCTTTTGTGGGTGTTGTAGGGCGCAGCAGTGCAGAAAGTGTGGCCTACTGTATGCTTTCTCTGATACCGGCACGTTTTTCTGTTGCGGTATTGTTTGTAGTTGCCTGCTTCGTATCTGTGGCTATGGGAACTTCCGTTGGGACGATCACGCTTCTTACCCCTATTGCGGTAGCGGTTTCCAAAGCTTCCGGTTTTGATATGGCATTTTGTGTGGCATCGGTGATGGGAGGAGCCATGTTTGGTGACAACCTTTCTTTTATTTCTGATACCACGATCGCAGCCTGCAACGGTCAGGGCTGTCAGATGAAAGATAAATTCCGGGAAAACTTCTGGATTGCATTTCCGGCAGCTGTTGTTACACTGATCCTGATCCTTATCCTGTCTTTTCAGACAGAGATCCAGGGAAGAGTGGTACAGGATTATCATCTTATACAGATCTTTCCATATGTTCTGGTGCTGATCGGCGGGATCATCGGCATCAATGTATTTGTGGTACTTCTGATCGGAATTGTCTCCGGAGCATTTATTATGCTTCTTGGAGGACATATCACGCCGGTGGAGCTTCTGACAAATATTGGCTCCGGTGTTTCCGGGATGTTTGAGACATGTATGGTGGCTATCCTTGTAGCAGCCATGTGTGCGCTGATCCGGGAGCATGGAGGCTTTGAAGCACTGCTTTCCGGAATACAGAGAGTTTTTAAAGGGAAAAAAGGCGGACTTCTTGGTATGGGACTTCTGGTTGGAACTATGGATATCGCAACAGCCAATAATACGGTGGCCATTGTTATGGCCAACCCTATTGCAAAGGAAATGGCGCTGGAATATAAGATCACTTCCAGAAAGACAGCTTCTATCCTGGATACATTTTCCTGTATTTTCCAGGGGGTGATCCCATATGGAGCCCAGATGCTGGTTGCCATTTCTGCGGCAAAGGAACTGGGATTTGAGCTTTCTGCTTTTCAGATCATGCCGAAACTGTTTTACCCCATGCTTCTGCTTGTGAGTTCTCTGATCGCGATCTTTGGTATAAAAGGCGGGGATGATAAATGAATCAGGAAGAGATGATCCGGGATGTTCGGAAAAGACTGTTTGAAATGCAGGATACAGGATATCGGGATTTTCATGCAAGGCTGGTTCCGACTGTGGAGAAAGAAAAGATCATCGGTATCCGGACACCGATACTCCGGAAATTTGCAAAAGAATTTGGAAAAACAGAAAGATCCGAAATGTTCCTGAAGGTTCTTCCTCATCAGTATTATGAGGAAAATAATCTCCATGGCCTGCTGATCGAGCAGATCAGAGATTATGATAAATGTCTGAAAGAACTGGAGCGTTTTCTTCCGTATATTGATAACTGGGCGACCTGTGATCTGCTGGCGCTCCATATGATGAAAAAACATCGTGATATATTTATCCGGGAGATTTATCGCTGGATGGAGTCGGATCAGCCGTATATCATCCGGTTCGGGATCAGTATGCTGATGCGCCATTATCTGGACGAAGGATTTAAACCGGAATATCCGGAGAAAGTGGCAGCGATCCGCTCGGAAGAATATTATGTAAATATGATGCGAGCCTGGTATTTTGCTACAGCGCTGGCAAAACAGTATGAGAAGATCCTTCCATTCCTGGAAGAGCAGAGAATGGATATCTGGACTCATAACAAGACGATCCAGAAATCCATTGAAAGCTACCGGATCACACAAGAGCAGAAGGATCATCTCAGGACACTGCGGATAAAGAAATAAACAGCAGGTAAGGGTTGGAATATGAAGGCAATATCGATCTATGCACTTACAAGAAATCAGAATATGGAATGTGTCCAGAAGCTGGAACGCCAGCTTTCCGGCAGAGATTTTTTTCTCAGGATCAAAGAGTGGGAACTGGAAAGTATGAAAGCACTGGTGAAGCAACTGGAACTGCATATGGAGGAAGTGTATAAGCTGCGCTTTTTCTATTCGTTTCAGATCCCGAAGCTTGGAAAGGAGTTCGATCTTCTTCAGATCAAAGATGACCAGATCGTGAATATTGAACTGAAAAGCGGCATTGTGTCGGACGAGGCTATCCGGAGACAGCTGATCCAGAACCGGTATTATCTGTCTGTTTTTGGAAAACCGATCCTGTCGTATACCTATATCAGCAGTGAAGATCATCTGGTGAGACTGACCAATCATGATCACATTGTGGAGGGGGACTGGAAACAGCTATGTATTGCATTGGGGAAAGAAAGCCCGGACTATGAGGGAGATATCGCGGATCTGTTTCAGGCAGAGCTTTATCTGATCTCTCCGCTGACAGAACCGGAGCGTTTTCTCAAAAAAGAGTATTTCCTTACTTCCCAGCAGAGAGATATTGAACGGCAGATTCTGAAGAGAATACGTGGAGAAAGAGGAGGATATTTCTGGTTCAGCGGACTTCCAGGAACCGGAAAAACATTGTTGCTTTATGATATTGCGATGAAGTTGTCCGTGCGCCAGAGAGTCTGTATCATTCACTGTGGAGAGGCGGGAAAAGAATGGAAGATTCTTCATGAACGTCTGCGGCGGATAGATTTTCTGGCAGATACTCAGCTGGACGGAACGACGGATCTTGGCTGTTACAGCAGCATTCTGGTAGATGAAGCACATCTTCTGTCCCTGGAAAAATTATCGGTTCTGCTTACATGGAGTGAGCACAGGCCGGTGATCTTTTCCAGTGATTCCGAGGATGTGATCTCACCGGAAGAGATGGATCGTAGCATTGTGGAAAGCCTGGGAAATCTGCCGGAGATCCAGAAATTCCATCTGACAAACCGGATCCGTACCAATGCGGAACTTTCCTCTTTTATCCAGAACATGATGCACCTGCCGGAAAAAAGAAGCCCCAGATGGTATCCGCATATTGCAGTGGTGTATGCCAATAATGACCGCGAGGTGGAAAATTTTCTGAATGATTTTGCGGGACAGGGATATCAGCAGCGGATACCAGAGGGTTCTGGACAGCTTGGTATCCAGGCAGTGAGAGATGCGGAGAAGATCGTTGTATTGCTGGATGAACAGTATTATTACGACGAAAAAGGATATTTAAGATCCAGGTGCTCCGCGGAAAAATATTCCAGTGTACGAAAACTTTTTCATCTTTTGAATCAGGCGAAAGAGAGCCTGGCTCTGGTGGTGAGAGAGAATATGGCGGTATATGAAGTGATGATGGAGATTTTGCAGATGCACAGAAACAGATAAAAACAAAAGATTAAAGACAATGGAGAGGAAGACAGAGAGATGGAAGTTTTGGAGATTGTTTTGCCTGTACTGGCGATGATCATTCTTGGAATCCTGTGCAGAAAATGGAAACTTTTAGATCAGAGTGGTGTCAATAACATGAAAACACTGGTAACAAATATTATGCTTCCTGTGGCAATTTTTCATGCACTGGCAACAGCAGAGTACAGTGGAAAGATCGGAATTCTGGTTCTGATCATGTTTGTGATGCTCTTGATTTCATTTGGGGCAGGATTCTGGATGAAAAGATTTATGGACGAGCCATATAAGAAATATCTTCCGTTTCTGATCTGTATCTATGAAGGTGGAATGATGGCTTACCCGTTGTATACAAGTCTTTGTGGCAGCGAAAATCTTTCACAGATTGCAGTGCTGGATATTGCGGGACTTCTTTTTGGATTCAGTGTGTATATGGGAATGCTGGGACAGACGGAAAACGGGGAAAAGATCAATGCAAAAAGCCTGTTTTACAGTGCATTGCGAACCCCTGCTTTTATAGGAACGGTTCTTGGAATTATTGTGGGACTGACACGAATGATCACCCGGCTTCTGGACAGTCCTTTTGGCAATTGTTATCTCAGTGTGGAGAATATTCTGACAACGGCCATTACGCCGATTATTCTTATTGTAGTTGGGTACAGTATGGAACTTGCGCCGGAACTTATCAGCCCCTGCCTCAAAACCATATTGCTGAGAGTCCTTTTGCAGGCAGTGATGATTGCGGGAGTTCTCATGGCAGTAAAATATTTGGTAGGAGGTTCCAGGCTTCTGAACCTGGCGGTTATTACATATATGTCCTCGCCTGCTACATTCAGTATGCAGACTTTTCTGAGAAAGAAAGAGAGCAGTGCTTATGCATCCACAACAAATTCTCTGTATTGTGTGGTCTCAATCCTGGTTTATATCACACTGGCAGTGGCAGGATGATGGAACTGAAAGAAGGGATCAAATGACGACAACGACATTATGTTATATAGAAAACGATGATAAATTCCTGATGCTTCACAGAGTAAAAAAACAGGATGATATGAATGAGGGCAAATGGATCGGCGTTGGCGGGCATGTGGAAAGTCAGGAAACTCCGGAAGAATGCCTTGTTCGTGAGGTGAAAGAGGAAACAGGGCTGACACTTACCTCCTATAAGTTCCGTGGCCTGGTGACATTTATAAACAGTGAATGCGAATCAGAACTTATGTGTGTGTTCACGGCCGATGAATATACAGGAGAACTGATTGAATGTGATGAGGGAGAACTTTGCTGGGTTGACAAAGCCATGGTGCCGAATCTTCCGGCATGGGAGGGGGATCAGGTATTTCTTGATCTGCTCCTTTCAGGAGAAAAACGCTTTTTTTCTGTAAAATTGCAGTATGAAGGTGACAGACTTGTAGAGAAGAAAATTCATTTGTATTAATAGTAGATTGTTTCATAGCTGGAGGGGAAATCATGTTTAATAAAATGATTGCACAGCAAACCGCAAAAAAAGAAAAACTTCTTGATAATTTTCTGAAAAAACATGAAGCGGAATATCCGTTTCCGGAAGATGTGGAACTCATTTGTGACATTGACTATATGGGAGATGGAAAGCCCTGTCATTTCATGGATATTTACCGTCCCCGAAAAATTATGAAGGTTCTTCCCTCCTATATTTACGGGAAACACTGGAAAAAGAGTTCGTTTTATCCATATATAAATCCGGAAAACAAAGAAATTATCCGAAACCTGCCACCGTCATTTCTGGTCACAGCTTATGGAGATACTCTTCGAAATTACAGCAGACAGTATGCAAAAGCGATAAAAAAAGCCGGTGTGATCTGTCATCTTGAAGATTATGAGGTGGACAAAAAACTTCCGCATGCTTTTAGTACAACTTTTCCTGAAATGGAGGAAAGTAAATGTGCAAATACGCAGATGGTGGAATTTCTTCTTAAATACTGATGAAATGCCAGGAAACCTTACTGGAGTCCGGATCCGGATTATTCTCCCTGCACAAGGATGCAATCGCTATATACAGTTAAGAACACAATTTTCTTGAAATCCTAACCATAGATGATTATAATAGGGAGAAGGTATGTCAATTTTGTGCTATTAGTGATATTTGGCATTGCATTGTATTTTAATATACAAAATGCCATTTTTCTTTACGATAAGTTCGCGAAAATCCGCAGGATATTAACTGTTTGAGGGTAATGATAACCGTTGTTGGCAAGTTGAAAAATGTCCATTTTTGACCAAACGGGGTTTTGGGCACCATTTTATAGCAACTTTTTACACAAGAATTGGCTTACAAATATAAACATTTTTGATGTTTCACTGAATTTTATAGCTTTAAATTCTTTGTGAAATATTACTAATTTTAGAAAGGAATAGAATGAGAAAATTAGCATTAAGTGATGAAATTTTGCTCAAAGTTGACAAAGCTGCCCGCTATATCGGCGGTGAAGTCAACTCCGTAATGAAAGATAAAAATGCGGTAGATATCCGTTTTGCAATGTGCTTCCCGGATGTCTACGAGATCGGCATGTCAAACCTGGGCATGATGATCCTCTATAACATGTTCAACCAACGTGAGGATGTATGGTGTGAGCGTCTCTTTTCTCCATGGCCGGATCTGGATAAGGTGATGAGGGAGAAGAAGATTCCGTTGTTTGCACTGGAATCCCAGGAGCCCATCCGGGATTTTGATTTTCTCGGAATTACGATCGGGTACGAGATGTGCTACACCAATATCCTTCAGGTACTGGATCTCAGTGGTATCCCGCTGAAAAGCGCAGACCGTGGTGAGGATTTCCCTATTGTGATCGGTGGCGGTGCCTGTGCGTATAATCCGGAGCCGCTGGCACCTTTTTTTGATATGTTTTATATCGGAGAAGGGGAAACGGTTTATGATGCACTTTTTGATGCATACAAGGCCAATAAAAAGGTTGGCGGCAGCAGGAGAGATTTCCTTCTGGCAGCAGCTAAGATTCCTGGAATTTATGTTCCGTCTCTCTATGAAGTTACCTATAAAGAAGATGGTACGATCGCATCCTTTGCACCGACGGCGGATGGTGTTCCTGAGAAGGTCCAGAAACAGCTGATCATTGATATGGAAAAGGAATATCGTGCTGTGGAGGCACCGGTCGTTCCTCACATTAAGGCAACACAGGATCGTGTAACTCTTGAGATCCAGAGAGGATGCATTCGAGGCTGTCGTTTCTGCCAGGCAGGTATGATCTATCGTCCGACCCGTGAACGTGATGTGGAGACTTTGAAGGAATCGGCGCGTATCATGCTGAAAAATACAGGACACGAAGAGATTTCCCTTAGTTCCTTAAGCTCCAGTGACTATTCCCAGCTGAAAGAACTGGTGAACTTCCTGATCGAAGAGTTTCATGGAAAGGCTGTTAATATTTCCTTACCATCTCTCAGGATCGATGCGTTTGCACTGGATGTTATGAGCAAAGTGCAGGATGTAAAGAAAAGCAGCCTGACTTTTGCTCCGGAGGCCGGTTCTCAGCGACTTCGTGACGTTATCAACAAAGGTCTGACAGAGGAAGTGATCCTCCATGGTGCGGGCGAAGCATTCAAGGGTGGCTGGAATCAGGTGAAGCTTTACTTTATGCTCGGTCTTCCCACAGAAACAGAAGACGATATGAAGGGAATTGCTCATCTGGCACAGAAGATCGCAGAGACCTATTATGAGGTAGTTCCGAAAGAACAGCGTAAAGGTAAGGTACAGATCAACGTCAGCACATCTTTCTTTGTGCCGAAGCCGTTTACCCCATTTCAGTGGGCACCAATGTATACAGAGCAGGATTTTGTGGAAAAAGCCAAGGTGGTTAAAAATGAAGTCCGCGCCCAGCTGAATCAGAGAAGTATCCGTTATAATTGGCATGAACCGGATGTAACAGCTCTGGAAGGATTTCTCGCACGCGGGGACAGACGATGCGCGGATGTGATCCTGAAGGCTTATGAAAAAGGTGCCCTTTACGATGCCTGGACAGAAAATTTTGATTATGATATCTGGAAGGAAGCTATGGCTGAATGCGGAGTGGATATGACATTCTACACACTTCGTGAAAGAAGCCTGGATGAGATCCTTCCATGGGATTTCATTGATACCGGTGTCAGCCGCAGATTCCTGGAGCGTGAATGGCAGCGTGCAAAAGAGGGTGTTGTGACGGAAAACTGCCGTCAGAAATGTTCCGCATGTGGAGCTATGAAATTTAAAGGAGGTGTCTGCCTTGAAGGTAAGAATTAAATTCAGCAAAGAGGGTCCTATGAAGTTTGTGGGACATCTGGATACCATGCGTTATTTCCAGAAAGCACTTCGTCGTGCAGAGCTTCCGGTAGCGTTTTCCGGTGGATACAGCCCGCATATGATCATGTCTTTTGCGGTTCCACTTGGAGTGGGGATGGAGAGTCTCGGAGATTATTTTGACCTGGAAATGGCAGAAGATATGCCTACTGCAGAGATCGCAGCCCGTCTGGAGGAACAGATGGCAGAGGGGATGCATATCGTTAGCGTCCGCAAGGTAGAGGATGGAAAAGCGGGTAAAGCGATGGCACTGGTGGCAGCAGCAGATTATCTTGTGGAATTCCGTCCGGGCAAAGAGCCTTCTATTGACTGGAAAAGCCGTGTGAAAGAATTTCTGGCACAGCCGGAGATCAAAGTGACCAAGCAGACCAAGCGCAGCGAAAAGGAGATCGATCTTCGTCCGAATATCTATAAAATGGAAGTAAGAGAGAATGGGTTCTTTTATATGCTGGCATCTGCAAGCTCTAATTATACGAAGCCGGAGATGGTAACAAACACATTTTTCCACTGGATTGGAGAAGAACTTCCGGAATTTGCCTTCACAGTGAAACGTCTGGAAATGTATGCCGATAAAGGAGAAAATGCAAGCCCACGTTTTGTGACTCTGGAATCATTAGGTGAGGAAATTGAGTAAACTGATCATAACAAGAATGGAGATCCATGGTGTGCTCTGTACAGTAGCGGCTCTTTCGGAGGAGGAACGGATCGTTGAGATCCGACTGGAATCCGATCAGGAAAAATCCATTCTTGGAAATATATACACCGGACAGGTCGAAAATATCGCATCCAATATCCAGGCGGCTTTTGTGCAGATCGAGCCTGGAAAGAGATGCTACTATTCTCTTGCAGAGGCACAGAGAGCTGTTTTTTCCGCAGGAAGAAAAGGAAACGGACCATTGCGGCCTGGAGATGAGCTCCTGGTACAGGTGAGCAGGGATGCCATGAAGGGAAAACTTCCGGCACTGACATCCAATCTGAATTTTACGGGAAGATATCTTGTTCTCACTACAGGAGATAAAAAGTTTGGTCTGTCTTCCAAGCTGGCACTGGAAGATCGCCATCGCCTCAGCGGATGGCTGAAAGAGGAAGCAGAGCGTCCGGATAAGGAATTCGGTATCATTGTCCGGACCAATGCCGCAGACGCTTCCAAAGAAGAGATCCTGAAGGAACTGGAGTGGCTGAAGGGCCGCTACCATAAAGCCGTAGTTCAGGGACGGAACCGTACCTGTTTCAGTCTTGTACTGGAGACAGAACCATTTTATGTGGCTGCTGTAAGGGATGCTTATGGTCGTGACCTGGATGAGATCATTACCGATGTGCCGGAAATCAGAGAAATGATCCTGGGATATCTGGAAGAGATCAGCCCGGAGCTTAAAGAAAAGCTTCGTTTTTATCAGGACAAACTTCTTCCGCTTTATAAGCTGTATCGTGTGGAAACTGCACTGGATGCGATCCAGAAAGAAAAAGTATGGCTGAACAGCGGTGGATTTCTGGTGATCCAGCAGACGGAGGCATTTGTGTCCATTGATGTAAACAGTGGAAAATATACCGGAAAGAAGAAAATGGAAGAAACCTTCCGTAAGATCAATCTGGAAGCGGCAGCGGAGATCGGCCGGCAGTTGCGGCTGCGTAATCTTTCAGGTATTATCCTGATCGATTTTATCAACATGGAAAATCCGGATCACAGAGATGAACTCTTTCATGTTTTACAGAAGCTTCTCAGAAAGGATCCGATAAAGAGCAGGGCCATTGATATCACACCATTGCATATCCTGGAAATGACCAGAAAGAAAGTAAGACGTCCGGTGATCGAGGACATTCGTGAGCTTACAAAAAAATAATAAAAATATCAAAAAAACTATTGACATAACAGTATGTCACTGTTATGATAATCGAGTATGCCGCACAAAGAGGTTAAAGAGCTTCAGTTTCAGAACAGGAGCCACCGAATTTGGCGAGTAAATAATTAGGAGGTGCCACAGATGTACGCAATTATTGCAACAGGTGGTAAACAGTACAAGGTTGCCGAGGGTGACGTAATTAAAGTTGAAAAGCTCGGTGTAGAAGCTGGTGAAACCGTAACATTTGACAACGTGATCGCAGTCAGCAATGACGGATTAAAGGTTGGCGAGGATGTAAAAGATGCCAGTGTTACCGCTTCTGTAGTTGAAAACGGTAAGAATCGCAAGGTCATCGTTTACAAATACAAACGCAAAACTGGATATCACAAGAAAAACGGACATAGACAGCAGTACACCAAAGTTAAGATCGAAAAGATTAACGGTTAATCTGGTGTCATCATGATTACAATTAAAGTCAGAAAGAAAAACGGATCTTACGAAGAATTTATTTCGAAGGGACATGCCGGTTATGCAGAAGCCGGACAGGATATTGTCTGTGCTGCGGTATCTGCACTGATCATTACCACGGTGAATTCTCTTGAGGAATTCACAGATGATAAATTTGATGTGCAGGAAAAGGATGGATTTGTTTCCATTCATTTCAGAAATGATCTTTCTGAACGGGGGATGCTCCTTATGGATTCCTTACTTCTCGGTCTGACGGAAATTGCTGGTAGTTATAACAATCGATATTTGACAGTAAAAGTCAAGGAGGTGTAACAACAATGATGAAGATGAACCTTCAGTTATTCGCACATAAAAAGGGAGTTGGTTCTACAAAGAACGGTCGTGATTCCGAGTCTAAGAGATTAGGTGCGAAAAGAGCAGACGGACAGTTTGTAAAAGCCGGAAACATTCTTTACAGACAGCGCGGAACCAAGATTCACCCAGGTGAAAACGTAGGCTGCGGTAAAGACTATACTTTATTTGCACTTACAGACGGAGTCGTAAGATTCACAAGAAAAGGTCGCGATAAGAAACAGGTTTCTATCGTTCCTGTAGACGCAGAGTAATGAAATAGGTAAAAGGCTTCAAATCGATCCGGTTTGGAGCCTTTTTTTGGAATAGAGGTGTAATATGTTTGCAGATAGAGCAAGGATCATTATCCGCTCCGGTAAAGGCGGCGACGGACATGTAAGCTTCCGACGTGAGCTGTATGTACCCAATGGCGGGCCGGATGGCGGCGATGGTGGCCGTGGCGGTGATGTGATTTTTGAGATCGACGAGGGCCAGAATACTCTCGGAGACTACAGACACAGAAGAAAATATAAAGCTGAGGATGGCCAGGAAGGCGGTAAAAAACGCTGCCATGGTGCAGACGGTAAGGATGTGGTCCTGAAGGTTCCGGAAGGTACGGTGATCATGGATGCGGAATCCGGCAAGGTCATCGCGGATATGTCCGGTGAGAATCGCAGACAGGTCGTATTAAAAGGCGGTCGTGGTGGAAAAGGCAATCAGCACTATGCAACAGCTACCATGCAGGTACCGAAATATGCCCAGCCTGGACAGCCGGCTCAGGAACTTGAGGTTCTCCTTGAGCTTAAAGTGATCGCAGATGTCGGTCTGGTAGGATTTCCGAATGTTGGTAAATCTACTTTCCTTTCCCGTGTGACAAATGCACAGCCGAAGATCGCCAACTATCATTTTACAACATTGAGCCCTAATCTTGGAGTTGTAGATACTGATAACGGCGGCTTTGTTATCGCTGATATCCCGGGACTGATCGAGGGTGCATCAGAAGGTGTGGGACTTGGACATGAATTCCTCCGTCATATTGAGCGTACACGAGTTATCATCCACATTGTAGATGCCGCTTCCGTAGAAGGTCGTGATCCAGTGGAGGATATCCACAAGATCAATAAAGAACTGGAGGCCTACAATCCGGAAATTGCAGCAAGACCGCAGGTGATCGCAGCCAACAAGATTGATTGTATTTTTGATGATGGCGAAGAAAGCCCTATTGATCAACTGAAAGCAGAATTTGAGCCACAGGGTATTTCGGTTTATCCAATCTCAGCCGTTACCGGGCAGGGTGTCAGAGAACTCCTTTTCCATGTGAAAGAGCTTCTGGATAAGAGCCCGATGAAACCGGTAGTGTTTGAACAAGAATTCTTCCCGGAAGATGTTCTTGTAAATGAAAATCTTCCGTTTACTGTGGAGCGCAGCGAGGAAGATCCGGAAGTATTCCTTGTGGAAGGTCCTAAGATTGAAAAAATGCTTGGCTATACAAATCTGGATTCTGAGAAGGGATTTGCCTTCTTCCAGAAATTCCTGAAAGAGGGCGGTATCCTGGAGGAACTGGAAAAAGCCGGTATCCAGGAAGGCGATACGGTTCGTATGTATGGCTTTGATTTTGATTATTATAAATAAGAGGTATGACAATGACAAGTAAGCAGAGAGCATATTTAAAAGGCCTTGCCATGACAATGGATCCGATCCTTCAGCTTGGCAAGGGTGGTCTTACTCCTGAAAATACCGCTGCTGTTGAGGAAGCTCTTGCAGCAAGAGAGCTGATCAAGATCAGCGTTCTTCAGAACTGTCTGGAGGATCCACGTGAAATGGCACAGGTTCTTGCAGAGAGAACAAGATCTCAGGTAGTACAGGTGATCGGTAAAAAGATCGTTCTCTACAGAGAAGGTAAAAAGGACAAGAAAAAAATCATTCTTCCGTAATCTCGGGAGGTTATAAATGAGCAAAGCAACAAAAAAAATAGGAATCATGGGTGGTACTTTTGATCCCATTCATATGGGGCATTTGATCCTGGGAGAAAAAGCCTATGAACAGCTTGAGCTTGATAAAGTTTTGTTCATGCCCTGCGGAAATCCACCTCATAAACGGAACCGTAAGGGCAGAGCGACTGATGAACAGCGTGCGGAAATGGTCCGTCTTGCCATAGAGGATAATCCTCACTTTGAGCTGTCTCTGATCGAGATGCATGAGGAAGGCTATACGTATACTTACCGGACTCTGGAACAGCTGAATAAAGCGAATCCGGACACAGAGTATTATTTTATCATCGGTGCAGATTCGCTTTTTAATTTTGATACCTGGATGGAACCGGAACGCATTTGTCAGGAAGCAGTACTGGTAGTGGCAACCAGAGATCATACTCCATTGAAGGAACTTGATCAGCAGATGCAACTTCTGTCACAGAAGTATAACGGGAATTTTATTCGACTGGATACCATGAATATTGATGTTTCCAGTGAGCTGCTCCGTTCCTGGCATGAAAGCGGGCAGAGTCTCCGCTATTATGTTCCCAAGCCTGTGATTTCCTATATTGAGAAAAACGATATCTATAAAGGAAATGATTCAGATGGGAAAATATGATTTTATCAAGATAAAAAAGAAACTTTCCAAATATCTGGATGAGGCCAGATTTGAGCATACAATGGGGGTTATGTACACTTGTGCTGCGCTTGCCATGGTTTATGATTATGATCTGGAGGATGCACAGGCTGCAGGACTTCTTCATGACAGTGCAAAGTGTATTCCTAATAAAAAGAAACTGAAGCTGTGCAGCCAGCATGATATTCCGGTATCAGATTTTGAAAAGGATCATCCGTTTCTTCTTCATGCCAAACTGGGGGCTTATGTGGCCAGCAGTAAATATGATATTAAAGACGAAGAGATCCTGACAGCGATCACTTATCATACAACAGGAAGACCGGGAATGAGCCTTCTTGAGAAGATCGTATATATTTCAGACTATATTGAACCAATGCGTGACAAAGCTCCGAATCTTGCGAAGGTGCGAAAGATTGCTTTTGAAGATCTGGATGAGTGTATGTATGAGATTTTAAAGGATACACTGGAATATCTGGAGGAAAATCCCAAGGAAATCGACAGTACGACCAGGGATGCTTATGTTTATTATAAAGAACTCCATGACAGAAAAATGCAGGATGCAGCCAACAGACAGGAGGATTAAAATTCTATGAGTATCGAAAAAGAGATGGTCCGGATCGCCTGCAAGGCACTGGATGATAAAAAAGCAAAGGATATCAAGATCATTGATATCCATGAGGTTTCCGTGATCGCAGATTATTTTGTGATCGCAAGTGCTTCCAACCAGAATCAGGTACAGGCAATGGTTGACAATGCAGATGAAATGCTTGGCCGTGCCGGATATGAAGCAAAACAGATCGAGGGAACCAGAAACTCCAGCTGGGTCCTCATGGATTACGGTGACATGATCATCCATATCTTTGATGAGGAAAACAGACTTTTCTACGATCTTGAGAGGATCTGGAGAGACGGCAAGATTCTTGATGCGGAAGAATTTCTTGGTGAGAATGAGTAAAATTTGTTATATTGGTTTACTGTAAAAATATTATGTGAACTAAATAAGAAGAAATCAAAAAGCAGAAGTTTTCTGCTGAAAAAAAGAGAGATATCTTTGTGGGGCTGTACAGCTACCTTAAAGATATCTCTCTTTTTAGATCACATTACATTGGGTGGGATCTGTTGTTTATATTTTCATGAAAAGAAACGAAATACACCAAATACTTTGCCGAGGATCTGCAGATTACCGGTGATGATGATCGGTTCCATATTGTCGTTCTCCGGCTGAAGTCGATAATAACCATTTTCTTTGTAGAAAGTCTTAACTGTTGCAGAATCATCGATCAGAGCAACTACCATGTCGCCGTTTTCTGCTGTTGCCTGCTGCTTTACAAGAACCTGATCTCCATCAAAAATACCTGCATTGATCATACTGTCGCCTTTGACAGTCAGCATGAAACTTTGTTCATTGGGCATATATTCAGCCGGGATCGGAAAGTAAGCATCGATATTTTCCACTGCCAGGATCGGCTGTCCGGCAGCAACAGTGCCTACAAGAGGAACATTGACAACCTCGCGGCGGACCAGATTGAAATTATCATCAATGATCTCGATCGCACGGGGCTTGGTGGCATCTCTGCGGATATATCCGTTTTTTTCCAGAGCTTCCAGATGGGAGTGAACGGAAGATGTGGATTTCAGGTTTACTGCTTCACAGATTTCACGGACGGAGGGCGGAAAACCTCTGTTAAGGATCTCATTTTTCATATAATCCAGTATTTCCTGCTGCTTTTTACTGATTCTGCCATATGTCATGTGTACTTACCTCCCTGGGTTGATTTTATCTGCTGTCGACCATAATATGACAGCATCACGAAATTATATTTTGAATAGTATAACATACTTTTGAAAAAATGGCAAACGGATATTCGGAAAGTATGTTCGCACGTTTTAAAGCTTGTATTCATTTAAATAAAATGTTACAATAAAACGAACTTTAAGAGATGAACGATGTAAAGGAGGCATTCATTTGCCGGATAATAAAGTACATTCCGGAAAAACTCCGGGATTCTTAGCAAAGCTTCGTAAAATTTTTGGTCTGAACATTGGAACTGTAATGTTCGGAGCAATTTTTATCTATATGATCTTTAGTGTGATTCTTTATCTTACAGCTTCTCATATGGAATCTTATCAGGTTCCCTCCGGTCCGTTATCCATGAATGAGACATACACAGGGCTGACGATCATGACAGAGAACGTAGTGCAGGCAGATGCGGGCGGTTACGTTACATATTACGCAAGGGAAGGTACCAAGATCAATGCCAACGGTGCTGTCTACAGCCTGAACAGTTCAAGATCTGCAGACAATGTAACCTCTCTGAGCAGAGAGGAACTGGCGGATATACGCAGTAATATGCAAAGCTTTTCCAAAGGATTTGATCCCAGCAAATTCAACAGTGCCTATAGTTTTAAATATCAGCTCAATGGAAGCATCCTTCAGTATGCTTCAGACAGTTCGGGAGCTTCTTCTGCAAGCACGACGTCTGAAGATGGAGAGGAAGCCACAGTTACAACAATAGTTTCCAGTGATCCGAATATCCGCCGTGCGCAGACAGACGGGATCATCCTGTATTCTACAGATGGCTACGAAACCAAAACCGTTGATAATGTCACAGCTGCTGATTTTGATCAGAATTCCTATCAGGAAACGGATCTGAAAACAGATGGACAGATAAAGGCCGGAGATGATATTTATACGATCATTACAGATGAACGCTGGAGTCTTTTGATTCCTTTAAGTGAGAAGCAGGCTGCTAATCTGAAGGAGCGTACATCGATCCGTGTCAAGTTCCTGAAAGATGATCTGACGCAGACAGGAGACTTTTCGATCATGGAGATCGATGGGGCTAAATACGGTAAGATTGATTTTAATAAGGGACTGATTCGATATGCGTCAGACCGGTTTCTGGAAATAGAACTTGTCACGAACAATGTGACAGGTTTAAAGATCCCGTTATCTTCTATCGTAACGAAGGAGTTTTATGCAATACCTTCCAAATATCTTACGACGGATGATGAAACACAGCAATCCGGATTTATGCTTTCCGGAAGAAATAAAAAAGGCGACAGTACGATAACCTTTGTCAGTGCCGGTATCTATGGCCGTGATGAGATCACAGACAAAGAAACACAGGAAACAAGCTATATTTATTACGTAGACAAGAATAAATTTAAAGAAGGCGATGCTCTTGTTGAGCCGGATAGTGGAGAGAAGTTTATCATCGGAGATACAGAAGTTCTGGAGGGAGTTTTCTGTGTCAATCAGGGATATGCGGTATTCCGCCGGATCGAGATCCTGGATGAAAATGAGGAATATGCGGTTGTATCAAAGGAAACCTATAATGGGCTTGTCCGATATGACCGTATTGTGAAAAATGCAGATAAAGTAAGTGAACAGGATATACTTTACTAATTAAAGGAGGATTTATATCATGGTAGCGGAAAATTTGGCACAGGTGCGGAAAAATATTAATGAATCCTGCAATAAAATTAACAGAGATCCGAATGAAGTCACACTGATCGCAGTAAGCAAAACCAAACCGGTGGAGATGCTGAAGGAGGCTTATGATGCCGGAGCACGTGTCTTTGGAGAGAACAAAGTGCAGGAGATCGTGGATAAATATGATCAGATGCCTTCAGATGTCAAATGGCATATGATCGGACATCTTCAGCGTAATAAAGTAAAATATATTGTGGATAAAGTTGCAATGATCCATTCTGTAGATTCGCTTCGCCTGGCCGAGACGATTGAAAAAGAAGCAGCGAAAAAAGCGGTTATTGTTCCGATCCTTATAGAAGTAAATGTAGCGCAGGAAGAAAGTAAATTTGGTCTGAAACCGGAAGAAGTTTTACCGCTTATAGAACAGATCGCAGATTTTTCACACATTCGGATAAAGGGGCTCATGACAATTGCTCCCTATGTTGATAATGCAGAGGAAAATCGCGAAATTTTCCGTGAACTTAAGAAATTAAGTGTTGACATTGCTGCTAAAAACATTAATAATGTTACTATGAGTGTTCTGAGTATGGGAATGACCGGAGATTACATGGTTGCCGTGCAGGAGGGCGCTACGATGGTGCGTGTAGGCACTGGTATTTTTGGTGCAAGAAATTACGCATTATAAGACTAATAAGATTGGAGATTTAAAATGGGCGTTTTAGACAAGTTTTTAGATGCCATCAAACTGAACGACGATTATGACGATGACGAATTGTTAGATGATAGCCTTCTTGAGGATGAGGACGATTATGAGGACGATTTCCTCGATGAAGATGATGATATGGAAGAGAAACCAAAGAAGAAATTTTTTGAGAAATTTTCCAAGAAAAAAAATGACGAGGAAGAGGATTTTCTGGATGATGAGCCGGAAGATGAAACGGTTAAGGCACCTGTTGCCAAGTCATCTGTAAAGACAGCTGCAGCCAAGGCCCCGGCAAGGCAGGAACGTATTTCCAGACCGGCACCTTCTTCCAAAATCACCCCAATGCGTACAAGCAAGCGTTCTTCCCAGGCTGCAAATATGGAAGTTTGTGTGATCAAGCCTACAACCATGGAGGAAGCAAGAGAAATTGCGGATACACTGGTCGATAATTCTACCGTGATCCTGAATCTTGAAGGAATCGATGTGGAGCTTGCACAGAGGATCATCGATTTTACTTCCGGTGCATGTTATTCACTTGGAGGAAGCCTTCAGCAGGTATCCAGCTATATTTTTGTACTTGGACCATATAATGTAGATATTACAGGTGATCTTCAGAATATCCTTGGCGGTTCTGTGCCGTCTGTTAGAGTGGGTTATTAACCTCATGGATAAAGAAGAACTTTTTGTTAAGAGAATCCGTGAACTGGCAAATCTGGCCTATCAGAGAGATATTACCACATTTACGGATTTTCTTAATTTAAATGAACGGAATATTTTAAACAGTCAGAATTTTCATAAGCTGGGTGTTACAGCGGAAGGTTTTGGCGGATATGAGAATGCAGAGCGTCAGATGGTAGCCTTTCACCCTGATGCTCTTGCTTTTACATGGGATTATCCCATTGATTGTATCCGGCTTGAGCCAAAAGCAGTGAAATTTTCAGAAGATCTGACACATCGGGATTATTTGGGAGCGATCCTGAATCTTGGGGTTGACAGGAGTGTTGTTGGGGATATTCTTATAGAAGATCATACTGCGAGTTTTTTTTGTCTGCGTCAGATGACAGATTTTTTTCTGGAGAATCTGTGTCGTGTAAGACATACCACAGTTGTGGCGTCGAAGATAGAAGATCCGGGTGATCTTCCGAGGCCGGAACTGAAACCAGTTAGTGGAACCTGTGCGTCCGTACGCCTGGATTCTCTGATCGCACTGGCTTTTGGGACTTCCAGAAGCAGTATTGTGCATTGTATTGAAGAAGGGCTTGTTTTTGTAAATGGAAAACTGATCACATCCAATGGTTATGAGCCCAAAGAGGGAGACATCATATCCGTTCGGAAAAAGGGACGTTTTATTTATGATGGGGTATCCCGTCAGACAAAAAAAGGACGTCTTGGAGTACGGATTCTGCTTTATATCTGAACAGCTAGGAGGAAAACGCAATGACAGCATCAAAATTACTTGTAAAACGAGAAGGTGATTTTCATTATCCCATCTGTTTTGAAGAAGATTTTTCTAATCTGGCACAGGTTATGAAGGAAGAAGGACTTGTTGACAGAAAAATCTGCATTGTAACAGATTCTAATGTGGGACCACTGTATGAAGAATCTGTAAAACAGGTTTTAAGTGAGGTAAGTTCCGATATTTCTGTGTTCACCTTTGAGGCAGGAGAAAAAAACAAAAACCTTAATACCGTTTCGGCATTGTATCAGGCCCTGATCCAAAATGGTCTTGACCGAAAAAGTCTGCTTGTTGCATTAGGCGGTGGTGTGGTAGGCGACCTTACCGGATTTGGCGCGGCAACTTATCTCAGGGGGATTGACTTCATTCAGGTACCGACAACACTGCTTGCACAGGTAGACAGCAGCGTTGGCGGAAAAACCGGCGTAGATTTTCAGCAGTACAAAAACATGGTAGGAGCTTTTCACCAGCCACGTCTTGTATATATGAATCTAAGCACTCTTTCTTCGCTTCCGGCAGAACAGTTTGCCTGCGGAATGGGTGAGATTTTAAAAACAGGATTGATCTGTGATGGAGATTTTTTCCGCTATGTATGCTGTGAGCAGAAAGGGATCAAAAAGCTGGATATGGAACGGATTGCCAGAATGGTACGCAGATGCTGTGAGATCAAAGCAGGCGTTGTGGAGCGTGATCCTAAGGAACAGGGAGAGCGTGCGCTTCTTAACCTGGGACATACTGTGGGGCATGCAGTAGAAAAACTTAAGAATTTCACCCTGCTCCACGGACAGTGTGTGGGAGTCGGACTGGTAGCTGCGGCATATCTTTCCATGAAACGAGGACTTCTGACCAAAGAAGAATATCAGGAAATCTGCCAGGGATGTTCGGATTACGATCTTCCGGTGCATGTAGATGGTCTTATCCCGGAAGAAGTTCTTTCCGCAACAAAGAAAGACAAAAAAATGGAACAGGGACATATCAGGTTTATCCTGATGGATGGTATCGGAAAAAGCTTGATCGACAAAACAGTTACCGATGAAGAAATGCTTTCCTGTATTCAGGAGATAACTCTATGATCAGTCGTGTTAACCATCATCAGAAAATGTCTTTTAGTAAGTGTATGTCGGGGGACATTTTTTTGCTGATCTTACTCGTGGCTGCGGATCAGGGAGCAAAATGGCTGTCATATCTGTATCTGAAAGGACAACCATCGGTTTCGCTGATTCCTGGCGTACTTGAACTTCATTATCTCTATCCGGAAAACAGGGGAATTGCGTTTGGAATGTTTCAGGGAAGTGTACTCTTTTTTGCCATTGTGAGTGTACTGTTTCTGGGAGTGATCCTCTATGCATGGATCCGTATTCCGAAAGAGCGGTTTTATCTGCCGTTGCTCACCATTGCTACAGTACTTGCAGCTGGTGCACTGGGAAATTTTATCGATCGTTTTTTCAGAGGGTATGTGATCGATTTTATCTATTTCTCCCTGATCGATTTTCCGGTATTTAATCTTGCGGATGTTTATGTGGTTGTAAGTGGAATTTTTCTGATCCTGTTTGTATGCACGAAATACAGAGATGATGATTTTGCGTTTCTGAATATCAAACAGTGATCCGGGCAGAGATATAATGCATTTATCTGTTCTTGTAGGAGATATAAATGGAAATATATGATTATACAGTAGAAAAAGAAGAATCAGGTATACGAATCGACCGCTATCTTGCTGAGAAAGACAGCGGTCTTTCCAGGTCTTTCCTTCAGAAACTTCTGAAAGAAGGACAGATTACCGTGGGAGAGAAGGCTGCCAAATCTAATTATAAGGTCCGTGAAAATGACAGGATCCATCTGGAGATCCCGGATTCCAGTGAGCCGGATATCGTTCCGGAGGATATTCCGTTGGATATTCTTTACGAGGATGAAGATGTACTGATCGTTAATAAGCCCAAAGGGATGGTTGTACATCCTGCAGCCGGGCATTATCAGGGAACACTGGTCAATGCAGTTATGGCACATTGTGGTGACAGCCTTTCCGGTATTAACGGAGTGATGCGGCCTGGAATTGTCCACAGAATTGATAAGGATACCACCGGGGCACTGTTGGTATGCAAAAATGATATTGCTCACCGGGATCTGGCAGAACAGCTGAAATGTCACAGTATCCGCAGACGCTACCGGGCAGTTGTGCAGGGAAATCTGAAAGAGGATGAGGGAACAATAGAGGGACCTATTGGACGGCATCCGACAGATCGTAAAAAAATGGCCATCAATCATAAAAATGGTAAAGATGCAATAACACATTACAAAGTGCTGGAACGTTTTGGCGAGGCCACGTATGTGGAATGTCGTCTTGAAACAGGTCGTACCCACCAGATCCGTGTGCACATGGCCAGTATCGGACATCCGCTTCTTGGGGACACGGTGTATGGTTCATCCAGAAATCCCTATCATCTGGAGGGACAGGCACTTCATGCAATGATCCTTGGATTTGTTCATCCACGTACCGGGGAATATATGGAATTTACAGCCCCACTTCCGGAATATTTTGTTAAATTGCTGACAAAATTGCGAAAATAGCTGGAAAACTTGTGGAATATAGTGTATAATAACTATATTAAAGAGGAAGCGGAGTTAATATTTGCAAATTCGCTGAATCTGAGCAGAAAGGATGTGGCTGTTATGAGTAACAATACAACAAGTTCTATTATTACTATCGGTCGTAAATATGGCAGCGCCGGAAGACAGATCGGCCAGGAAGTTGCTAAATATTTTGGAATCAAATGCTATGATAAAGAGCTGCTGGAGCACGCAGCCAATGACAGTGGGATCTGCAAGGAGCTGTTTGAGCATCATGATGAGAAGCCAACAAACAGTTTTCTTTATTCTCTTGTAATGGATACTTATTCATTTGGGTATTCCTCAGCCGGATTTACAGACATGCCTATGAACCATAAGATTTTTCTTGCACAGTTTGAGGCAATCAAGAAGCTGGCTTCAGAAGGTCCCTGTGTAATGGTCGGCAGATGTGCGGATTATGCACTTGCAGATAATCCGGATTGTTTCAGTGTATTTGTTCATGCAAACCTTGACTGGCGTATCAACCGTATTGCTCAGAAATACAATAAAAATGCTAAAGAGGCCAAGGACATGATCAACAAAACAGACAAAAGCCGTTCCAGCTACTATAATTATTATACCAACAAGAAATGGGGATCTGCGGACAGCTATAATCTTTGTCTGGATAGCAGCAAGCTTGGCATTGATGGAACTGCGAAGGCAATTATCGAAGCCATTCACATTTATGACAGCCTGAAAAAATAAACATCAGATTTTTAGGCACCCTGCCATTTTATGGCGGGGTGTTTTCTGTATCAGCGCGATACCCTGAAGTCGGAATTTATCTTTGCAGGTTATTGGAAAATAATGTTTATGTTTTTTTTAGACACAAACCAGAGATGCTATGTTATAATCACCTGGTGGAGGAAATTACTATGAAAATTCGTTGGAACCATCGTTATGTGCAGTTAGGTGTGACTGCATTTCTGGTTATTGCTGCCAGTATTTTATTTTATTACGGGATTTTCCATATGAAATCTCTGATCACCGGAATTAAAACATTTTTCGGTATTATGGCGCCGATCATTTACGGAGCTGCCATAGCATATCTGCTAACCCCCATTGTTAATTTTCTGGAGCGGAAGATCATTTTTCCGATTTTTGAAAAAAGGAATAAAGCACTTCAGAAAAAGGGGAGGAAAGTAGTACGCTGGATCTGTGTGATCCTTTCTGTATTTCTTATGTTTCTGGTCATTTATGCCCTTGTCATGATGATCCTTCCTCAATTGATTCGAAGCATCATGAATATTATCTACAGTTTTCCTCATTACGTAAGTGTAGTGGAAAACTGGTTAAATTCCGTCGTGGAAAAGGGATGGAAACTGAATCCGGATATGATCAGCCAGATCAATCAGTATTCCAGCAGATTACAGGAGTATCTGACAAATACGATCCTTCCCCAGATGCAGTTTATGATGAAAAATATATCCGCAAGCTTTCTGGATCTTCTTGTTTTTCTGAAGAATTTCCTTATTGGAGCGATCGTATCTCTTTATATACTGGCGGATAAAGAGGGATTTGTTGCCAAGGCAAAAATGGCTGTTTATGCAGTTCTTCCAACCAAATGGGCAACCTTTCTTGTTCATTCCATGCGTTTTACGCATAAAACCTTTGGTGGATTTATCAGCGGAAAGATCCTGGATTCCGCAATTATCGGTGTATTGTGTTATGTTGGAACATCGATCATCGGAACCCCATATGCGATTCTGGTCAGTGTGATCGTCGGTGTTACAAATGTTATTCCGTTTTTCGGGCCATATCTGGGAGCAGTTCCGTGTTTTCTTCTTATTTTGCTGGTAGATCCCATTCAGAGCTTGTATTTCCTGATCTTTATTTTGATCCTTCAGCAGTTTGACGGAAATATCCTTGGACCAAAGATCCTGGGTGAGTCGACCGGACTGTCCAGCTTTATGGTTATTGTTGCAATCATGGTCGGTGGTGGTTTATTTGGAGTTCCGGGAATGATCGTTGGAGTTCCGGTATTTGCTGTGCTGAATGCTGCTGTATGGAAGCTGATCGGACGTAGTCTTGATGAAAAAGATATGTCTGCAGATGCTGAGTTTTATAGAGATATTGATTGTGTAGACCCCGTTTCCGGAAAGGTCCTGCCAATGCCGGTGAAAAAATCTGTATCAAAAGCACAGGAAGTTACAGTAAAAGCGGAAAAAAACAGAATCTGGTCCGGGGCTTGGGATGAAATTAAACGAATGTTTACATTTTTAGTTAAATTTATTCAGGCGAAATATATAGGCTTTCGATTGAAGCAGAAAAACAGACGGAGACGGAGGAAGAACAGGTTATGAAATTTGTAATTCAGCGTGTAAATCATGCAGAAGTCAAAGTGGACGGAGAAATTGTCGGAAAAATCGGAAAAGGGTTTCTTGTTCTGATCGGCGTTGGCCGTGAGGACACCAAAGAGGATGCAGACTGGTATCTGAAAAAGCTTCTGGGACTTCGTATTTTTGAGGATGAAAATGGAAAGACCAATTTGTCCTTGGCGGATGTAAACGGGGAATTGCTTTTGGTTTCACAGTTTACCTTATATGCAAACTGCCGTAAGGGAAACCGTCCAAGCTTTATAGAAGCCGGTGCACCGGATGAAGCAAATAAATTATATGAATATATTATTTCGGAAGCCAGTAAACAGGTTCCGGTTGTAGAACATGGAATTTTTGGTGCAGATATGAAAGTATCTTTGGAAAATGACGGACCGTTTACCGTTATTTTTGATGAAAGCCTCAGAGGGTAACGACAAATAATAATAAAAAGTGCTTCCATAAGGAGGCACTTTATTTACTTGAAAATTTATCAAAAACAGGCAATTTTGTAGGAAGTAGCTGTTTATACTACCCATCTATTTGAAAAACTCGGGTTTGTCGTATAGATATAGATGAGTGTAAAAACACTTCTTTTAACAGGTGTTTCAGGTGTTTCAGGTATTTCCTGCAAATTATGTAAAATTTATATATTAAGGAGTTTTTATGGATAACAAAATTACTTACCACGAACAAAATGACATTGACAATACTTTAAAACTCCGTGAGGTTTTAAAAACGCTTCCGCCATTTTGCAGGGATTATTTCCGGGCTATTGATGCAACGACTACAACCAAGACCAGAATTTCCTATGCATATGACATTCGTATATTTTTTCAGTTTTTACTGGAGCAAAATCCAATGTTCAAAGACAAAACCATGTCGGATTTCACAGTTGATGTTCTGGATCAGGTCAAGGCTGTTGATCTTGAGGAATATGAAGAATTTCTCAAAGTTTATAAATCCGCGGACTCTTCCAAAACGGAAACAAATGGTGAACGTGGCGTCAAACGTAAAATTTCTGCTTTAAGAAGTTTTTATGCTTACTATTATAAACATGAAATGATCACCACCAACCCGTCTGTTCTGATCGATGTGCCCAAGATCCATGATAAGAATATTATTCGTCTGGATACAGATGAGGTTGCCATGCTGCTGGATTATATTGAGCATTGCGGAGATACGCTGACCGGGCAGAAACGGATGTACCATGAAAAAACGAAGGACAGAGATCTTGCTATTGTTACTCTCCTTCTTGGTACCGGGATCCGAGTATCGGAATGTGTCGGACTGGATGTTGAGGATGTAGACTTCAAAAACAATGGAATCAAAGTTACCCGAAAAGGCGGAAATGAAATGGTTGTATACTTTGGTCCTGAAGTAGAAAAAGCATTGAAGAAATATCTGGAAGTCAGGGAGAATATTACGCCTCTGGCAGGCCATGAACACGCTCTCTTCTATTCTACCCAACGCCGCCGGATCGGTGTTCAGGCTATCGAGAATCTGGTTAAAAAATATGCCAGGGAGATCACAACTACAAAAAAGATCACCCCGCATAAGCTTCGCAGCACCTATGGTACTGCCCTGTACCAGGAAACCGGTGATATTTACCTTGTAGCGGATGTTTTGGGTCATAAGGATGTCAATACTACTAAGAAGCATTATGCGGCTCTGGATGATGCTAGACGGCGTCAGGCGGCCAAGGCGGTACGTCTTCGCGAGGACTGATGAATAATGGGACTGCGGAGCAACTGATTCGTTTGACATGCATTGCATATAAATATAGAGACAGTTAGTTCACATAATATAAATTATGTAAATCAACTGCCTCTATATATTTAATCAGATCAAGAAAATCTCAAATTCCCTGTAGGGTTCAAAAAACCTTAAGCAGTGATTATGGACATCTGTATTATATCCATGACCCAAAATCAAAATCCGTACTTAACTTATTTATCAAAATCTGTCTCGAATACACCCTCCGGAGTACGCATGGTAAGAACACCCAGATTAAATTCACTGTCCATAATTGAGATATGATATTCAAAGATCACATCATCATCAAATTTGGAAAGCAGCACATAGCTTCCATTCTCTTTCCCATCAATCTGATCGCAGATGTCGTCGTAAACTTCCTCTCCGGAAATCTTTCGCGGGTATCCGCTTGCCTTGATCTTCTCTTCGATCGCTTTATATAATTCTTCCATACCTTATCCATATCCTTTCTGATATTAATTGGCTGATAAACCAGATATGTTTTTATCATACCAGATTTATCAGCAAAAATCAGCAAATATTTGGTTGTTTCTGATAAAGTTTCAGATAGGAGTACAGTTATATAATATAAAACTGTGTAGCCGAAGAATTTATTTTTTCTCGTAAAGGAATTCTTCCGGCAGAGTTACTTTGAAATCCTTTGCAAGGGCGCGGAAGTTATTCGGTGTGATAGTCTGCAGCTTTTGTGGAGCCATGGATAAGATCTTAACCAGGATCTCTGCGGATTTTTCAACGGTATGAAGAAGTCCGAAGGTCAGGTCAAAATCCTCGCCTGAGCAGAACATACCATGATGCGCCCAGATAACAACATCATATTTTTTCATCAGTTCAGCGGTTTTGATCGCGATTTCTCTTCCACCTGGAACCATCCATCCGATGACACCTACACCATCCGGGAATACTACCGGACACTCAGTTGCGGATTCCCAGAGTTCACGGGTAAATACCTTGTCATCCAGGGGAAGAACGAAGGTAAGTGCAATGGTATTGGTGGTATGTGCATGGTAAATAACACGATGTTTACCGTTGGTAAGTTTTTTCTTTACTTCATGGTTCATCAGATGAGTTGGAAGCTCACTGGTCGGACGACCGCCTTCCACAAGACCCCAGCGGATACGGTAGTTGGTTCCTGTTTCGTCAAGCTCAATGATCGCAAGACATACTTCCGGGTCAACGATGATATTACGGAAATATTTACCGCTTCCTGTTACCAGGAAAAACTCTCCGGCAAGTCCCGGAACCTCAACACCGATGGGGGTCCATTCTCCGGGGGCGTTCAGTCGTGGGCGGATCATTTCCACTTCTTCTGCTTTCAGACGATAGCTTAAGTTTCCGCCGTTTCTCTCGTGCCATCCCTGCTGATATCCATCGTCTGCCATTTTGATAAAGCCCTGTACGAATTTAGATTCAAGAATTTTCATAATATATTCCCTCCGTGTTTAAATGTGGTTTGTTGTTGTGTTTACGATTGCTTTAATATGTTTTCTTGTTGTTTATGACTTCATTATATGCCCGATTGTGTGGATTTGTAAAGGGCTTTTTTGAAAAAATATCAATAAATCCACATATAAAATGCGAAAAATCTTGTAAACATTCAATAAACCACATGAAAATAAACACAAAACAACAAAAAACACAATTGGTCAATAGTAATGACATGTACATTGAATGTGGTTTGGTGTTGCTTTGTGATGTGGGATTTATAGTATGGTAGATAAACTTGGAACGCCGAAGAATTGTAAGAAAAGAAAAAACAGGAACATTTCCGTATTCTGTACCTTTGATACTCACACGAAAATATTCCTGCTGGTTTAAAAAAGATTTTTATTTAATTTTTTCGGAAGCATACTGAGATAAGAAGTCTGTACAGTGTCCGACATGTGATATCCCAATATGGCAAGCAGATCTTCCATTTTGGATAAAATTTCTTTCCGCTCACTTTCCTGCTCTGCGATCACCTCAAGCTCCAGAAAGTCTCCAAGTCCCTCTACCTGATCCAGACAGGCGGTAAATCTGCCACATTTCATATACTTTCGCATTTTCATGACAGACGCTACCGGAGAAAAATCCAGATGGATGAGAATATTTTTAAGCACTTCTGCATCGGATACTTCTGTTTCCAGTTCCATTCGGGACATGGAGATTTTATCCAGTTTGGGCCCCTTAAAATTAATCTGAGTCTTAGAAATACCGGATCTGCAGTCTGTGCTTGTTCGGATACGCAGTGCTTCATCACGTTTTTTTACATCGTGATAGACACTGTTAAAATAGGTATCTTCTTCCTGAATCTGTGCTGTCTCCTGAAATCCCTGATCTGTCAGAAATTTCAGGGTTTCCTTAAGATTCTTTAATGGAAGCTTGATCTCAATTTCAAACTGGGCCATGTGATTACTTCAGAATTTCTGCTTTTTTGTTCAGAAGTGCTTCGCAGGCTGCACATGCTGGGCAGTCACAATATTTTGCACCGGAAGCTTTGATCTCTTCAGCATGAGCCAGGATCTTTTTTGCGTCATCTGCGCCAAATACCTGTGCGCCCATGTCAGAACCTGCAAAAGAGATCAGTCCGTCGATGGGCATGATATCTGCTTCCAGCTCTTTTACGTAAGCAGTTGCCGCATCTGCTTCTTTCTCAGTTCCTGCCGCATCCAGATAATTCTGTGCCGCTTCTTTTACTTCTTTGCATGCAGATGGTGCCTGAAGAAGATCCTGTGTTAATTCTTTAATTGTTTTTGCCATGATAATTTCTCCCTTCTGATCACAGCACTCCCAGAAATTACTGCATCAAGTTCAGCTGTGCAGAACATGAATGGTTGGAAGTGCTATAATAACAGATAAAATCTGCCTGTTATGTATTGATAACAATATCATACCACAACCCTGGATTATTTGCAGAAAATATTGAGACGTTTTTTATAAAGGCATGCAGGAACATCCGATTCCCAGTCCGTCCGGGCCAATATGGCAGGAAAGTCCAAGGGAAAGATCATCACACATCACATCCATTCCCGGAAAGCTTTCCCGGATCTGTGAGATCCAGTCTGCGGTAACTTCCGCAGTGCTGCTGGAGGCAGCCATGAGATATACTTTTCCGGCATCATATTCTTTTTTGAAAGTTGTTTCCAATTCTCTGTGCATAGCATCGATCATGGCTTTTCTTGATTTTTTCATGCCTCTGCATTTCTGGAAAACATCCAGTTTACCGGTTCCAAATTTCATAACCGGTTTGATATTGAGAAGATTTGCGGCCAGTGCTGTGGTGGTATTGATACGGCCTCCCTTTTTCAGATATTCCAGTGTGCTTAATCCGACATAGATCACGGTTTTTTCACGGGATGCTTCCAGAATATCCTTGATCTGCGGTGCTGTATATCCATCTTCCACCAGGTCTATCGCATCCAGAATGGAACGGTGAAGGGGTGTGGAAACACGCCCGTTGTCTACCACAAACACTTTGTTTTCGTATTTGGGTTCCTGAGACAAGGCGGCAGCAGTCATGCAGGAACCGCTTAAACTACTGCTCAACGGAATGTAGAGGATCTGATCATAAGATAAAAGCATTTCGTCCCACATTTCCATAACTTCCTGTGGGGAAGGCTGTGAAGTTGAAACATCTGCTCCTTCACGCAGCTTCTCATAAAATCCTGTTCTGGAAAAATCCAGGTCTTCATGAAACAGTTCTCCATTCAGATAAAAAGGCATGGGAAGGACATGAATATCCAGTTCCTCTGCTTCTTGTTTTAAAATGCCACTGTGGCTGTCAGCCATGATTCCAATTTTTTTCATTTTCCATTTATCTCCTGCGTAATTTATGAATGTGTTTCGCAACGCGGTTCTTTTTTGTAAAGAGCTACACTTTCCCGGAAGCGTTTTTTGTTCAGCTCCCGCATCTGGGAAACCTCGTTTTTCTTTACGAAACCATGACTTTCCATAAAGGTTCTTTGATCTAGCTGGTCCATATATATGGAATAATCCGTATCCTTCTCTGTTGAAATCTGTTTGAGAAGCCCGGTACCGATTCCGTTTCTGCGGTAATCTTTGCTTACATAAAGAAAGAGGATATTTCCGGGAGTCGGTTTCTCCGGGGAAACAGTCAATTGTTTTTTCATATCCTGAAGTTTGTTAAAATGCTCCAGATTCTTCCGGCCTTCCTTAGTAAACTTCAGGCGCAGGAAATGATAGCCTTTTTTCAAACGGAAAACCGGGGCAAAATGGCCATGAGATTCTTTACCGGTAATGAGCACCCCAACTACCTGATCACGGTAGGTTGCCACGGTAACGCTATCTCTGTATATCATATAGGTGTAAAAGAAAAGTCTGGTCAGACGTTTTTCGGTATGTGTTTCCTCAAACTCCCAGCGGTCTTTATAATTTCTTCGGATAAATTCCCGGATCATTGAAAAATCTTCCTTTTCTGCTTTCCGGTAGGCAGGTGCTTTTTTTAATAACATAGTCCATATCTCCTGTATTTTTTCATAAATAACTATCCTATACTTTAAAAGATG